>CAZUCT010000124.1:14165-20672 GCA_964619285.1 uncultured bacterium
CTGGTATTAAAAGTCGTTGGATTTAGCTACCAACCGTTCGTAGTAATCGCTTTAGAGATTTAAAGAATAGCTGACAATTAACAACTAACAATTAACGCCAGTCATTTTTGGCTTGTTGGAGTACATAAGTCGATTATCAAGGGTTGGCTGGTATTAAAAGTCGTTGGATTTAGCTACCAACCGTTCGTAGTAATCGCTTTAGCGATTTAAAGAATAGCTGACAATTAACAATTGAAAGTTAACGCCAGTCATTTTTGGCTTGTTGGAGTACATAAGCGGAGACGTTTTTAATTTCCTCTGCGGTTAAACGGTCTTTATAGGCAGACATACTGCTTTTGCCGTTGGTGACTAAATTAGCGATCGCTTCTTCTGAATCTAATTTGTTGTTTTTTAAGGTGTTTAACTTTAAGTTCTTCCACCACCGCATAACATTACCGCCGCCGGCATGACAAGGGGCACAATTTTTTTGGAAAACTTCTTCGCCTTGAGTTAAATCGACTGCTAAGGCAGCCGGGGAATTGATGGGAGAAATTAGGTTTAAACCTAGTACCAATAATAAAATAATTGCTAATTTTTTCCACATAATTTTTAACTCCTTGGTTATTTGTCTAAAAGTTGAATCCATTCTTTAACGGCAAAGGGAGGTACGACTAATTCTACGGAGGGAACGCCCTTTAAAGGTATTGTCAACCATAAAGGAATTTCTCTGTCTAATTGTTTCATCGCTTCGAGAAAATCGTATTCTCCTACGTTAGCAGGAAAAGAGGAATTAATTAAGGCATCTTCAGCTTCCCATACTTTATCGTTGGCCGTGGCAATTTGCAAGTTTTCTGGATGAGCTATTTCTGCCAAACCGGGAAACCCTACCAGTCGCAGATGTAAGGTTTCCACTTGGCCAAAATTTACCGTTTTATAAAGTACCAGTTGCCAGGAACTATCCCGGCTATCCCGCAGACTTTGTTGGGAACGATACATTATTTGGTTGGTAGAAATGGGGTAAGCGCGGAGGTCGGCTAAAGCGGGTTTAGCATTACCTAAGATTAAAGAAATGCAGCAGAGAATTATTAAGAGAAAATTCATCATTTTTGGTTTGAGTTAATCTCGTTCGTAGTAAGCACTTTAGTGCTAAAACCAGTAGATTTTTAGCACTAAAGTGCTTACTAAAAATGGGTTTATTTGGGAAATTTTAACTTAAAGCGATCGCCCGGTTTTGGTTCCATCAACCGAGTCGAAAGATTGTTTTTTTCCAATTGAGATTTTAACTCTTCAGGGCTGCCTTTTTGCCGCAAAAAAGATAATAATATTCCCTCAAACTCGACATCCCCACCGGCTGCAGTGGGCAACATAACTTGAGGCTGCAATAGCTTGGCAGCCTTTAAACCACCATCAGCGCCGTTGATAACTGGCCCGAGTAGGGGCAAGGTCAAGCTGAGGATGGGGGTGATGGCGGCATCGACGGGGGCAAATTCTTTGACTTTTGGGGAAGGATAGCCGTGAGGTTCGTAATAGATGCTTCTGCCAGTGGCGAGCTCTTTAAAGATGTAGGCGTTTTCTTGCAAAAAAGGACCGATGGGGGCCCCGGGGAAGGCCTTAATTTCAACTGCCTTATTGAGGGTGAAGCTTTCGCCGTGGGCGAGTGTGGTTATTTGGGCGAAACCCAACTCTTTTACTACCTTGGCGGCATTGGGGGAAGCTACCACGGGAATGTTTTTGTCGAGTTGTTTGAGAGTCGGGGGGTGGGCGTGGTCCTCTAAACCTTGAGACAATACGATTAAATCTATGTTTTGGGGAATGGGGCGAGGAGTGCGCCGCTTTCCTTTAAATAACCAGTTGAGGTTGCCGAACACGAGGGGGCCCGCCAACCAAGGATCGACTAGGACTCTTGTTTTGGAAAATTCGATTAACCAGGTGTTGCTATCTAACCAAGTTAGGTACATAGGACTTTTATTAAAACTGCTGGTTGTTATTCTAACCAAACTTTTCGGATTTTGGAAATGGGGAATGGGAATGCCTTCAGTTATCGAGCAAAATACCACTCTTTTTTTGCTAATTGCTAATTGCTAATTGCGAACAAAAATTTAAACCTCTGACCTCAAACCTCTGACCTCTGACCTCAAACCTCTGACCTCTGACCTCCCTAAATGCTATGCTACTATCGAATTAAAGGAATTAGAACTTATGATGACAGAGAGAAAAATCCGAGCCATGGGGAGGTACAGTGTTAACTAGGGAACTAACGCCAGAAGAAATAGAGGTTTATCGCCGAGGGGCGATCCGACTTTTAGAACAAACGCGGCCCCAACGAGAGGCGAGACAAAAGCGAGGTTGGGAGTTGGCAAAACTAGCTGCTGCTTTGTTAAAGGAGGAGTTTAAAGTTACAAAAGTAGTGGCTTTTGGTTCTTTGGTGAGAAAAGATTGCTTTCACCTTTGGTCCGATGTGGATATCGCTGCTTGGGGTATTGCTCCCGAAGATACTTTTCGCGCCATTGATGCGGCGTTGCTTTTGGATAATGAGATGGAGATAAATTTGGTGGATGTAAATTGTTGCAAACCTGCGATTTTGGCAAGTATAGAAAAAGAGGGGGTGGAATTATGATTCAAAATTACCTAATAGTGGCCGGACGCATTCGCCATTTGTTGAGCCAGATGGGAATAACTGTATCTGGGTTGCGTCCGCAGGTTTTATCGATGGAAGCGATTAATTTGCTCGATGAATATCGCCGCTTTCGTCATGTAGTGCGAAATATTTATGCTTTCGACATCGATCCAGAAAAGGTAACGCCATTAATAGATGGTCTCCGGGAGTGTTTCTCGCTATCGCAAACGGAGTTGTTAGCTTTTGCCGACCATTTGGAACGACTGGGTAGGGATTAAGTGGAGGATGAAGAAACCGGGTTGTTCGCATATTCCCGGTTTCACGAGGGGGAGTTATACTCAGCAGAATATCAGCCGACCCTAACTATCGGAGTTATCTGTTTCGGGGTTTTGACGGTTTAGCAGAATGTCGAGAATGTGCCGATTTTCTGTGTGGAAGTTTTTGATTAAAAGAAACAGGATTGATGTGTCATTGCGAGGCGGCGGGAAAACGAGTTAAGTTTTTGGATTAGAAATTAAATTAGCCGTAGGCTGTCGCCTACGGCTAATTTAACGAGTTTACCAACGGGAGCAAGTCAGTTTTGTAATTCCAGAAAAACAGTGCGAGCGTCCCCGCTCGCAACGGTTGGGCCCAGCCGCGAGCGGGGACGCTCGCACTGGCAAATTTGCAAATATGACTTGCACCCTTACCAACTGCCTCGCAATGACAGCAGAGAGTTTTTTTGCTAGGGTAATTAGCCTAAAAATAAGTATAGAGGAAAATAAGCGCCTTGTAATATCTCCCGAAGCAACCTCGGGGGGTTGAACCTCCTAATGGCGGTTATCGCTAATGGGGGCGATCGCCAAACCGAATTTCTATTTTTTCCTTGTCTATTACATTAAAAACATTTGGGAAAAAGCCGAAAAACCTCCACCCCAGGAAAGACGGTTATCGCGAACAAAAGCGATCGCCAAACCGAATTTCCGATTTTTTCCTTGTCTATTACATTAAAAACATTTGGGAGGAGAAAAAAGCTAATCTCAATCCCAACAAATACGGGAAACGCGAGCCACCCAAGGCAAAAAACCGAACCTCTCAAATCTCGACTTTAACTACTATTAAAAATAGGTTTAGTTCCGTCGAGCTACTTTCTCAAATACCAAGTACGGTCATTGCCAGAAACCAAGTTCGCAAAACCGAATTTACCGCAACCACAAACTAGATTAACCTGAAAAATAGGTTAAGCAAAAAAAAACAACTACAAACAAAAAAAGGAGATAACAATTATGGCAGTTATTCGCTGGCAACCCATGTCCGAAATGTACGACTTACAAAAAGAAATGAACCGTTTGTTCGAGAGTTTTGCGAACCCTAACGGTAACGGCAACCGACAAAATAGTTTGGCATTCGTACCGGCAGCAGAACTCCACGAAACCCCAGAAGCAATTTACGCAAGATTTGAAATTCCCGGTTTAGAAGCCAAAGATTTAGACGTACAAGTAACCGCCGAAGCAGTGGCTATTAGCGGCGAACGTAAAGCCGAACATAAAGCGGAAGAAAACGGTAAAGTACGTTCCGAATTTCACTACGGTTCTTTCCGCCGCGTAGTTCCTCTACCCGCAAGAGTTCAAAACGATAAAGTGGAGGCCGAATACAAAAATGGCATCCTCAATTTGACCTTACCAAAAGTTGACGCCGAAAAGCATAAAGTCGTCAAAGTTGAAGTTAAATAGAAACGGGAAAAACTAGAGGCGATCGCCTCTTTCCAAACAACCTAACCTCTTGTAACCTCTTGTAGGTTAGGTGAAGTGAAACGAAACCCAACAACAACTAATTAGCCTCTTGTAGGTTGGGTGAAGTGAAACGAAACCCAACAACAATTAATTAACCTCTTGTAGGTTGGGTGAAGTGAAACGAAACCCAACAACAACTAATTAGTCTCTTGTAACCTCTTGTAGGTTAGGTGAAGTGAAACGAAACCCAACAACAACTAATTAGTCTCTTGTAGGTTAGGTGAAGTGAAACGAAACCCAACAACAATTAATTAGCCTCTTGTAGGTTGGGTGAAGTGAAACGAAACCCAACAACAATTAATTAACCTCTTGTAGGTTAGGTGAAGTGAAACGAAACCCAACAACAATTAATTAGCCTCTTGTAGTCTCTTGTAGTCTCTTGTAGGTTGGGTGAAGTGAAACGAAACCCAACAACAATTAATTGGGAAAGCCAAAAACCCCAATAAAACCACTAAAAAAAACACATCAAACCAAACCATCAAATTAAAAAGGAGGTAACAATTATGGCATTAGTACGTTGGCAGCCATTCGGCGAAATCGAAAGCTTACAAAACGAAATGAATCGCTTATTTGAAAGCGTTTTACCTAACGCTAAATTCAGCTACGAAATGGGAACCTCATTTGCCCCCGCTGCGGAAATTGAAGAAACCCAAGAAGCAGTGCTTTTAAAATTAGAAGTTCCCGGTTTAGAAGCCAAAGATTTAGACGTAGAAGTAACCGCCGAAGCAGTATCTATTAAAGGCGAACGTCGGGAAGAAACCAAAACAGAAGAAAAAGGCGTCACTCGTTCCGAATTTCGTTACGGTTCTTTCCAACGAGTAATTCCCCTACCCACTCGGGTTCAAAACGACAAAGTGGAGGCCGAATATAAAAACGGCATTCTCCATCTAAACCTGCCCAAAGCGGAGGAAGAAAAAAACAAAGTATTTAAAGTAAATCTCGGCTAGTTCTAATAGCTGAAATGAGACAACAAAACGGTTAATTGTATTAGGTGCGCGTGGCGCACCTTTTTTTTTGTTTAAAACATCTTACCTCTTGCCTCTTGCCTCTTGCCTACTTCCCGGCACACCTCCAACTCCGCCAGGGCCTCGGGGTGGTTGACAAAATAACCCCGCAACCACTCGCACCCCCGCGCCAACAACTCCTCCAAATTCTCCACCGGCCACAACCGGGCGGTGCGGTCAGAACTTCCAGTTGCCAGCATTTTGCCGTCGGGGCTAAAACTGACGCTATTTACATAGTCGATATTCCCCCCAAACTTGGCAATTTGGTTGCCCGACGTTACCTGTACTTATCAATCCATTTTTGTTTGCTTGCCAGCAATATCTTCTCCACTTTTGGTGAAATCGCTCCCAAACATTGAAGAGCAATAGACGGTAGCTGGACTAGATAGATAATCAGTGGTTCTTTTCTTCCAACTTTGATGATTTTTACTGGTTTGCCCTTCCAGATTATTCTTGATAACAGCCAAACTTTAACATGTCTAATAGAATCACAAAAAATATAAAGTAATTCTGCGCTTAAGTCTAACTTTTCAACGAGTTGCTTAGAGTACAGCAAGTTGTGTAAGCTTGTCAAAGCTTTTTCCTCTAAAAATATCTTTGTTTCAAAATTATCTTGCCTGATTAATCTTAGCATTAGTTGGGCTTCCGAAGTATTAGAACCGGTAAAACTACAACCGCCACTTAATATTAAACAGTCTATTTCGTATTCCTTAGCAGATTTTACTACGCAGCCCATGTAATTTATTAAATTGTCATCTAAAATATTGCCGTACCCGCAAACAATACCAACTTTCATGCTTCTAAGTTTATGCAGTCCAATTTCTAGCACCAATAATCCAAGTGTAACCTAACTTGAGCATTCGATAAAATCTGACATGATTTAAAATCCCAAGTCGTGCATACAAAACAAAGCCTTTTAAAAAAAGCTTTATAAACTTGTAATACTTTTTTTGATGCCATGAGACCAGTCCTAAATCTAAAACCGAACTGGCAAGACCGTGACGATTGTTTATGGATCGTCTTATAATCAGGGATTTCTCAAAGTTGTGTTCGGCTTCCTCAAATTTGCTTTGAGCTAAATTAATAAATCCTAGCTGTTGATAAGCATCAGAAACACCTCTACCATCTTCTAGTC
>CAZUCT010000125.1:0-20670 GCA_964619285.1 uncultured bacterium
TACTAACTTAATCGCTGGAGGGATTACTACTAACTTAATCGCTGGAGGGATTACTACTAACTTAATCGCTGGAGGGATTACTACTAACTTAATCGCTGAAGCGATTACTACTAACTTAATCGCTGAAGCGATTACTACTAACTAACAAATAACGATGAACAAAACTCTCAAAATTGTCAAAACATTTCTCTCGACTTATTACGCTTATATGCTCGAATATCGGGCAGAATTATTTCTCTGGGCTTTATCCGGTTGCCTGCCATTTATCTTAATGGGTATCTGGGTTGAGGCTGCTAAAAGCGGAGATTTTGCTCTCGATTCTTTGCAATTTGCCCGTTACTTTCTGGTGAGTTTTATTGTCAAACAATCTAACGTTGTTTGGGTGATTTTTGAGTTTGAAAAGCAGGTAGTTTCCGGGACTTTATCGCCGAAATTGTTACAACCAATAGACCCCGTTTGGCATCATGTGGCGGCTCATGTTACGGAAAGGTTGGCACGATTTCCTTTTATTTTGGGGATAATTTTGCTGTTTTTTGCCCTCTATCCAGAGGCTTTCTGGTTGCCGAGTTTGGGGAAGATTTTGTTGTTTTTGTTAATCTTAATCATGGCTTTTGCCCTGCGGTTTTTGATTCAATATACTTTTGCTATGTTTGCTTTTTGGACGGAACGGGCGAACGCGATCGAAACTTTGTGGTTTCTCTTTTATCTGTTCCTCTCGGGAATGATTGCACCTCTGGAAGTGTTCCCGGAAACGGTTCGACAAATAGCACTTTGGACTCCCTTTCCTTATTTAATCGATTTTCCCACTTCCTTATTAATAGGTTTGCCAGTAGATGTGGGGCGCGGTTTGTTAGTGATGGTCGGTTGGTGGGCCTTGTTCTTTATCTGCAACCGTTGGTTGTGGCGGAAGGGTTTGCGTCGGTATTCGGGGATGGGGGCTTAGTAGTTCGCAATGGAGCGATCGCCTCCTCTAATCCCCTATAATAATAGAATAAACTTCCACGAGAACAATAATGGCCAAAAAAGCAGATATAGGCAGCAAGCGTCTGGTCGGTCTGGCCCCTGACGGATGGGCCCGGTGGGTGACGAATTTTAGCGATGTCACTGTAATCGATCTTATTGATGCCCAGTTTCAATGGGTGAGTCGCGATAGCGATGTTTTAATTAAGGCCAGCAGCAGCCAACACGGGGAATTTTATATTCTGAACGAGTGGCAGTTGCATTACGATACCGGTATCCACTACCGCATGGACGCTTATGCGGGACTTGCGAGGGAAAAGTACCGGATGCCAGTTTACCCGGTTCTGGTTAATATCCTCCGGCCATCGCCGAAAACGGTTATCGGTAAAAGTTTCCGTTCTAATTTTATGGGGTTGCGGGCGCGGCAAGATTACCGCGTTATCAATCTTTGGGAGGTCGATGTAGAGGTGGCCTTTGATGAATCTTTGGCGGCATTGTTACCTTTGGCCCCGGTGATGAAGGGAGGCAACAATGAAAATGTATTGCGGCGGGCGGCAGTGGCCCTGGAAGCTGAGGACCGGTTTGAGGACTTGCAGCAACTTTTGGGGATTTTTGCTACCTTTGTATTTGAAGTAGATTTAGTGGAGCGTGTTATGAGTTTACAAGCAGAAGCTTTGCGGGCCTCACCTTGGGCCGATTTGTTTGAGCAACGAGGACGCCAACTGGAAGCGTTGCAGATGTTAGCACGTCTAGTTCGACGGCGTTTTGGGGATTTGCCAGAATCTTTGCTAGCGACCTGGCGCTCTTTGAGTGTGGAGGATCTAGAAAAACTGGGGGACTTGTTTGTAGATGCGAACTCTCTGGATGAGTTTATCGCCTCTCTTCCCCAGACAGATAACAGCGAATCATAAAGCAAGTGGAGAGATGGCAATATTGCTGTCTCTCCACTTAAGTACCTGCGCAAAATTAGTTAGACACCGAACAGCTCATGTTGCCTGTTCTACGGGAAAATTTTTATCTAATTTGGGATAGGGATAAAAATAGGGTGCGCCGCGACGCACCCTAAAATATTTATTCTGAAATCGGCGGATTTCTAGGTTCTTCAATTACCAACATAATTCGGTATTTTCCTGGGGCAATATCTGGTGGAGCTTCGGCAATTAGTTTGCCATCGGCGGTAATTTTCGCTTCGGTTTCAAAATGTAAATGGTTGAGGTGGCGATCGCCTTTTTCCGATCTTATTGTCACTGGTACTCTCCCTTGAAAACTGCGGTATTGTTGGTAATATTTGCCCCTTGTGGCTTTGCTTAAATCGTTTTCTTTTAAGATGGCGGAATAATCTTCTGCCATTTCATAGTCATCTGGTGCGTTATTATCCTTGTTCATAGAGCAATCCTATTTGAGTCGTGTCCAAAAGTTGATTGCTTTTAGGCAAAAGGCAAAAGGCAACAGGCAACAGTAGGGAATAAGAAATAGGGAAGAGTAGATACAAAAATAAATTTTCCAATTTTTTTCTACCTTTTAAATTTTTACAACCCATTTAGGATTGCTATAGAGTCTCCTTGTGGAACGCAGTGGTTAGCAGCGGCATTGTACGCGGATGTAGCGGATGTGGCAACGGATGTTGGGTTCCGTTGCACTTCACCCAACCTACAAAAAAATGGCTATACGACTAAAGTCGTTACTACGAACTTAATTGTTAATTGGATAGCGCTCCCTCACAAACGACTCCGCCGAAGAGCGATCGCCAATTTCCCCATCCAAAGTCGCCGCCAACAACTCGTCTAATATCTCCCGATACAAAGGCCCCGGTTTATAACCAAACCTCTTTAAGTCCTTGCCATTCAAAGGAGGGCTCGCGTTCGCCCACTGAGTCAAATATTGCCAAATTTGGCGGCGCACCCAGCGGGGACATTGGACGGCCATTAAAATTAACACCTCCAAACCGTACTCCCTAAACAACCAGACCAACTCCGAGGGGCGATCGCACTTCGGCAAACCTTCTCTTACTCGCTCTTTCGCCGCCTCCAAATTTTCCAACCGTTCGATACTATCTGCGGGCAACTGGAGATAGTTGCCGACAACTCCCCGAAATTCCGGGGCCAAATAAGCAACTAACACCTCCAAACGCATCTGCCAGTGGGGCAAATTGTGGAGGGCATCGAAACGGCGCAAACAGCGATCGACAGAACGCACCTGCAACCACAACTCCCGGTTCAACTCCAAACTCGGATGAATGCAGCGCAAAGCCCCCAAATCTCCCAACATCTGCAAAGCCGGCTGCCAATATCCCGCCTCCAAAATATACTTTAACTCGCTCTTCAACCTAGTTTCCAAAGCGGGGGCGCGGCGGGCTTTTTCCCGTTTCCCCGCCGGACGTTCGTAAACCCCGCTATTAATCGCATAACGAATATAACCCTCCGTCTGCCCTTCCAAATCAAAACCCAAACGCACCGCAAACCGAACCGCCCGATAAATGCGAGTGGGATCTTCGATAAAACTATTAGCGTGCAAAGCCCGAATTTTGCCATCTTTTAGATCCGACAAACCGCCAAAAAAGTCGAGCAACTCCCCGCTGCGAGGCGCCGTCAACCGTACCGCCAGAGCGTTAATCGTAAAATCGCGCCGATACAAATCCTGGCGAATTGAGCTCGCCTCCACCACGGGATTAGCCGCCGGATAAGGATAAAACTCCGTCCGCGCCGTGGCGATATCGATCCACAAAGAATTATGAACGGGGTCGTTATGCCACAACAGGGCCGCCGTTTGGAACCGCCCGTGAACCTCCAAGCGAGCTGCTGGATAAAGTTTTCGCACCGCTCTCCCCAACTCCACCGCTGGAGGATTGGTTTTATCGGGAGATTTTAACTGTTTGCTAACGGCCTCCTTTTTCTGTGCCAAACTCTCCCAACAGCCATCCACCACCAAATCGATATCGCTTAACATCAAAGCGTTCTCTTCCCCCGCCAAAAGCACGTCTCGCACGCCGCCGCCGATGAGATAAAGCTGCCACTGCCGTTCTTCCGCGAGTTCGGCGATATTCGCGAGCAACTCCCAGAGTTGGGGCGCGAGGCGCTGGCGCAACGCTTGTCGAATTGAGGTACTGGCGAGGTTGAGATAATGCTGCTGCTTTTCGGTGGGGCGCTGTTGTTGGTGCAGTTCTCGCAGGACGTCGGTGCGAGTGACGATGCCTGCTAAACGACCTTTTTCTAAGACCGGCAGCCGTCCGATATCGTAAGTTACCATTAATTCTTCGATTTCCGGCAGGGTTGTTTCTGGAGTAATGGTTTTGAGGTGGGGGGTCATGTAACCTTTAACCGGTGCGTGACTGAAACCGTGGTGGAGGGCGATGTCGAGGTCGCGGCGGGAGATGATACCGACCAATTCTCCGGCGGCATCTACCACCGACAAACCGGAGTGACCGTAACGCAGCAGGATCCGGTGCGCTTCTCCCACGGGAGTTTCTGGGGGGATGGTTCGCACGGGCGATGACATTAGTTCTCGGGCGCTGGGGGGATGGGGAATTTGTTCGGTGAGTTGCGCGATCGCCTCTTCCAGTAACTTTCGCGGTTCGGTGGTTTTGGTCGTCACCGAGGCCGCCCGGGCGTGACCGCCACCCCCCAAGGGTTTGAAAATTCGGTTGAGGTTAGTTTTATCGATCGCAGACCGCCCCACGATGGTCATGCGGGTTTCTTCTCCCGGTTGGCAAAGCTGGCTGTTTCCTAATAAGATCGCATCTGTTTCGGTAACGTCCATCAGTTGCGAGGTCAAACTGGACAGGCCGGCTACAAATTCCTGGGTTTCTAAGAATACCCAGGCGATGTCGTAGGTTCTCACGGTTTTTCGTTCCAGTTTATCTAGGGCGTGTTTGAGTAACTTTTGCAGTTCCGGGGAAAAACTGGGTTTGGCGTATTCGGCGATCGCTGTCAAACTCGCCCCCCGTTCCATCAACCACGCCAAGGCCCGGGCATCTCTGGCAGTGGAATGGTCGAAGGTGAGGGAACCCGTGTCGGCGTGGATGGCCAAGGCCATGATGGTTGCTTCTGCCGGGGTGAGGAAGCTTTCCAGAGAGCGATCGCGTATTAATTTGGATGCATTGACCTCCAGTTGTTGCAATCTTTCTACGATTAAAGTAGTAGTTGCCCCCACCGGTTCGATATAAGCCTCAGTGGCTACGATATCTTGTTTAGTTTCCAGGTGGTGGTCGAAGACTACCACATCGGTTACGTTAGGTAAGTCTAACCATTGGGCTGCTTTCCCCAAACGGGATTTTGTCTGTACGTCAACAATATAGATAGTTTTAATTTTTTCCGGTTCCACGCAGCGAGTTTCGATAGTAGCAAACTCGTCTCGGTGGAGGGCGAGAAATTCTCGCACTGTGGGATGGCAGCCGCCGGCCATGAGGATCCGGCTACCGGGATGCAGCCGCGTCAGTCCCACCGCCGCCCCCAGGGCATCGAAGTCCGCCGTTCTGTGACACAAGATTAAGTCCATTTAAGTAATTAGGGCTTGTTGAATAAACCAAGAATTTAATGCTTTTTGCTAATTGCTAATTGCTAATTGCTAATTGTGTTCTTAAAAATTGGTAAAAATTGACTAAAAAAATGGCGAAAAACCCAAAAACATCCAATTTTATTGGAATTGCGGGTTGCTTCAAAAATATCAATTAACGTAAATTTCATCTCGCGTCAACTTGCGGATACCCGAAACTGGAATAGGTTTTTGAGTTAATTCGGCAATAACTCCCGTTTGAGAAATTCTTTTTGGCTGTTTGAGAACGATTACCGTCACCTCCCCAACTTCTCTTAATTCCTGCTTGTATTCCTCTGGGATCTCGATGATACCCTTTTTTATTTTTACTTTAAATTCAACGGAATTAGTCATTAGACATCTCCAGATTTTGTTGGCGATTATTTTCTTGTTAAAGTAGATTTGTCAATAAAATTAACGCTGACGATCCTGCTGTAATAATTCCACGCTATCTTGAAAAGTTCGTCCCTCGTATTTTTGCCTTACCTTCGCCAGTCGAACTTGAGTCTCGCTAAGAGTCTCATTTTCATTAGCTAAAGAATTTGGTACTCGTACCGCAGTTGGTATAGGTTGAAATACCACCATTACCTCCAAGTCCGTATCCTTAAATTCTACTGGCAGGTTAAGTTGGAGGATTCCATCCGGTCCAACCCGCGTTTTTAACTGAATACTTTGCATCAATGTTTGCTATTCCTTAGTTTATTCACGATTTTAGCATAATACAACTCGACTTTCCATGCCAGTCGATTTCTCATGCCATCGAAGTCCGCCGTTCTGTGACACAAGATTAAGTCCATTTGTTTTTATTTTAACCACGCCTGGTTAGATTTTAACTTACCCGCGTGAAGTCTAATTACTTAGAGGACGACTCGTCAATATGATGTACCCAGGATACCCCCCAGTTACGGGCAGCATCGGCAAGTCGTCGATCCGCTGTCCAAAAATCGGCTTCTTGGGACTCTGCTAAAGCTAGGTAGGCAGCATCATAAGCAACGGTTTGATTCAGTCGCCCAGACCATTGGAGGGCAAGCCGGTGCAGCGCAGGTGTCGGTGGAATTTCTTCTATTCCCATAGCCAAAATAGATTCGAGTGCGGCGATCGCTTGTTCGGGGGACACTCTGCCGATGGCGATTCCTTTGCGAAGGCTGGAAACTATCTCGTAACTCCATAAAGTCGGTACTATTAGTTCGACATTTTCTTGTTGCCACTGCTCTATTTTTACCAAAGATGTCGGTGTATATTGCAGGGGAATTGCTAGGGCTAAAATTATATTTGAGTACGGTACTATTTTCATAGCTCTCCTGCGATTATCCTTTCTATTTGCTCTTCTCTTTCTGCTCTCACTTCCATTACTAAATCGCCGGGATAGATGCCGTGGGCTTGTTGAATTTCCTCTCGCAGAGCCTTTAAACGTTTTAAAGCTTTTTGAGGTAGGCGTTGGCGTTGCTTTGCGGATGCAGCATCGCTTCTTTGTCTTAGAGTTTCTAATCCCAAGCGCACTACTTCCACGGCCACTTCCGAGATGCTCTGATGCTGTTGAGTCGCTAACTGGGTTAGGACTGCATATTGTTCTGGTTCTAAAATCAGTGGTGGGTGACGTTGTTGTTCGGTCATCTGAACCTCTATGGTTTGAATGTTTAGCGCACCGCCTTCATCAATCCTAGCATAATACAGCCCGACTTTCAATGCCCGTCGATTTCTCAGGACGGGCTATCTCATACTCAGACTCAGTTTATAAATAGAAAATAGATTTAACCGCTCCTACTTGCAACAAACGCCAATTTCTGCTTTAATAATTTCAGTGCCAAAAAAAGAGTAAATAAAAAACAAATGGAGCTTAAAACTAATCCATATTATCAGACAAAATTAGGCGCGGCTTATTGGGGAGAAAGCTTAAAATTAATGGCAGAATTACCAGATGAAAGCGTCGATTTAATTTGTACCTCTCCCCCTTTTGCTCTGGTAAGAAAAAAAGAATACGGAAACGTCGATGCCGATGAATATATCGAATGGTTCGAGCCTTACGCCCAACAATTTTA
Organism: uncultured bacterium; assembly: GCA_964619285.1. Taxonomy (GTDB): domain Bacteria; phylum Cyanobacteriota; class Cyanobacteriia; order Cyanobacteriales; family Microcoleaceae; genus CALKCV01. Next base: position 7,530 of record CAZUCT010000125.1, read on the forward strand.
CCGAATATTAAAGCCAAAAGGTTCTTTAGCAATTGACATCGGCGGCAGTTGGGTTAAAGGATATCCAGTTCGTTCTTTATATCATTTTGAATTAGTAGTTCATCTTTGCCGTCCTCCAAAAAAAGGTGGTTTGGGGTTTTATTTAGCTCAAGAAATCTATTGGTACAATCCGGCAAAACTGCCGACTCCTGCGGAATGGGTGACGGTCAGGAGAGAAAGAGTTAAAGATGCCGTTAATACTGTTTGGTGGTTGTCTAAAGAACCCCATCCTAAAGCTAATAATAGAAATGTTTTAAAACCTTATAGTAAAGCGATGAAAAATTTAATAAAAAACGGCTACACCGCTAAAGTCAGACCTTCGGGGCACGAAATCTCAACGAAGTTTCAAAAAGATAGAGGCGGTTCGATTCCTCCTAATATTATTGACGGGCAAAACGACGGCGACATTGGCGATTTAGTTGTGATTAATTGTTCTGAAGATAACGGAGTGGATGAAACTAATAAAATACCCGGTTCTGTCAACGTTATTTCTGCTTCCAATACTTCCTCTAACGATTATTATCAAAGAAGGTGCAAAGAGGAAGGAATAAAGCGCCACCCCGCCAGATTTCCTCAAGCTTTGCCAGAGTTTTTTATTAATTTATGTACGGAACCGGGGGATTTAGTTTTAGATGTTTTTTCTGGTTCTAATATGACTGGCAGAGTGGCAGAAACATTAGGCAGAAAATGGCTGGCTTTTGAAATTGAAGAGGAGTATCTTAAAGGTTCTAGATTTAGGTTTGAAGATAACGCCCCAGAAGTAGTAGAGTCCGATAAAAATGCGAGTAAAGATTCTGGGAGTGAAGCAGAAACTTTGGCAGATTTACCCTTGTTTAAAAATCTCTTCAATTAACAATTAGCAAAAGGCAATAGGCAATTAACAAGGCGATGATATAATTTTAGATTGCCGAGCTCGAATCGAGCTACAATCTAAAATCGAAAACATCCAAAATCTAAATATGGGACGAATATTTTTATCAGCCGGTCACGGCGGTTTTGAAAACGGAGTGAGAGACCCCGGAACTGTAGCCGCCGGAGTAGTAGAAGCAGACGAAATGATTAAAATTCGGGATTTAGTAGTATCTAAGCTACAATCGCGAAATATAGAAGTCTTCGTAGTTCCCGACTACCTCTCCCAAGTACAAAGCATAGATTGGATTAATGCCAGGGCAGGCAGGGACGACGTAACCCTAGAAATTCAAGCCAGCGGTTCCCCCAACCCTTCCACTCGCGGGGCCAGAGTCTTTTATATCGCCTTAAATTCCGAACGGCGAGAAGACGCGCAACAATTATTAAATGCCCTACTGCGAGAAGTGCCCCAACTTCCCAATGCCGGAGTCAAACCAGACACGGAGACCGGTTTGGGAAGTTTAGTATTTTGCCGTTGGATCGCGATCGCCTCCTTATTTATGGAAATAGCCTATCTCACCAACCCGGACGATCGCTTTATCATTCAAAATCGCCGCAACGAAATAGCCACCGGAATAGCTAACGGATTAGCTGCCTGGGTGGGGGCAGGAACGCCACCCCCACCGCCGCCGCCCCCACCAACTAATACTTATCTGCCGATTAATATTAACATTAACGGTCAAAGCTATGGAGAGCAAGGTCTCTTAGTTAACGGCAATTCTTACATACCTATCGACCTAGTTGACTTATTAGGAATTGACCTCTCAAAATTCCCCCAAGTCCGGCGTTTGGCCTACAGAAATATTGTCTATGTTAAAGCAGTAGAATTGCGAGATTTTAATATTTCTGTAGGCTGGTACAATCCCGATCGCGCCGTAGTTTTGCGTTCAAACCTCCAGATTTGTCGGGGGGAAGTTGACAAAATCATCTCAAATGGGAGTACCAGCGAAGCACAGTTAGAAGCATTTTTAAGAGAGAGAAACTCTACTGCTTTAACTACCTTTCCAGAAATAGCTAAACTGTACCGCCAAGAGGCAACAATTGAGGGAGTTAATTATGACATTGCTTTCGCTCAAATGTGCGTAGAAACTAACTTTCTGCGCTTTGGTGGCGAAGTAAATTCCAACCAGAATAATTTCGGCGGTTTGGGTAGCGTTGGCGGTGCGGGAACTACGGCATCTTTTCCGAGTGCTAGAATCGGAGTAAGGGCTCACGTTCAACATTTAAAAGCTTATGCCAGTCGGGAACCGGTCGTGCAAGAAATAGTAGATCCTCGCTTTCGTTTTATCACCCGAGGAATTGCTCCTTTAGTAAGTCAATTAGGAGGGCGGTGGTCCGCAGATTTGCAATATGGCGATCGCATTTTAGCCCAAGTCAGATTGCTTTATGAAAAGTCCGGTTTATTAGCTGGTTAGTAGTTGCTAATTGCTAATGTAAAGAAAAAACTCAAGAAACCAGGTTTTTTGAAAAAACCTGGTTTCTGGGCTCCTACTTTTCAATTATTAAACGGAGGAAAAAAACATGGTATTCATCAACCCAAGAACCGATTTTGCCTTCAAAAAAATCTTTGGTTCGGAAGAAAACAAAGATATATTAATCGGCTTTTTAAACGCCATACTGTACGAAGGCAAAAAAACCATCAAAGACTTAGAAATACTCAACCCTTATCAAGCACCCCCAATTAAAGGAATCAAAGATACTTATTTAGACGTTAAAGCTCAGTTAAAGAGTGGAAAAACCGTCATTGTCGAAATGCAGGTTTTAAATGTAGAAGGATTTAAAAAACGCATTTTTTACAATGCAGCTAAAGCTTATTCAATTCAATTAAACCGGGGAGAAGAATACGATTTATTGAATCCAGTAATTGCCTTAACGATTACGAATTTTAAAATGTTTGACTTTGAAGAAATGATTTCTTCTTTTGTTATGAAAGAGAAAAAGTTATCCGCGGATTACGGCGACAATGACATCGAATTAATGTTTGTAGAGCTGCCCAAGTTTAAGAAAAAATTAGAGGAGTTAGAAACGATAGCGGATAATTGGCTTTATTTTCTAAAAACGGCAAAAAAACTGGAGAGCGTACCGCCAAATATGGAAAAAATAACCGAGATAAATCGAGCATTTCAAGTTGCCAAAGAAGCCAATATGACCCCGGAAGAATTGGAGGAGTTGCAACAACGGGAGATATTTATTCAAGACCAGTTTAATGCGGTCAAATTAGCCCGTCGTTTGGCTCTGGAAGAAGGGGTAGAAAAGGGTAAAAAAGAGAAAGAAATAGAGATTGCCCAACAGCTTTTAAATGTTTTGGATGACGAAACTATTAGTCGAACTACTGGGTTGAGTCTCGAAGAAGTTAAAAAGTTGAGAGCAGGTAATTAATCAAAATTAACAATACCTTCGCCAAAGTGAAAAATGCCTTAAAAGTAGGTTGGGTGGAACGCAGTGGAACCCAACATCTTTGTCGGGTTCCACTGCGTTCCACCCGACCTACAAAAAAAATGGCGAAGGTATTGAATTAAGAAACCCGGTTTTTTGAAAAAACCGGGTTTCTGGGCTGTTACTTTTGTAAGGTGCGCGGTGCGCACCCTACGGGATTTACAATCCTAAATCTGCTTTTGCTTCCCGCGCAATTCTCAAGAATTTATCTTCCCATTTCATCCCTTCTTTACCTTGCAAATATGCTCCTAAAGAATCCCATCCTAACTGGTTTAAGTGCAAATAAACTGCTATTTGGTGCTTGCAAATAGTTTGCCGATAAATGGTATCGGCGCAATTACAGCCAAATTTATTAACCTCGGTGACGGTTCCTTTGATGCCATTTCGCACTACCGCGCTAATAGCCGTTAACTCTACTTCTAGTTCGTCTAAACTGACTCGGTTGTAACGCTCTAAAAAGGCTTTTATTTCCGAGGAAGCCACAAAATATTTGCCGGTTTCTGTTTGGAACGCTACTCCAATATCGCGAATTTCATAACTGCTAATTCGGCACAATTTCTGCTGTTTAATTGCCAACAAAGACTCCAAACAATTGACAAATTGAGCCTTAGCTAAAAAAGTCGAACAGCGTCCTTTGGGAGTCGCGTAAATTAACAGGGGAATTTTGCCCTTGCCGATCGCCTCCAGCTTTTCTATTTTGATGTCCCTGGGGACCAGGGCCCGGGACAAAACGTTCTTCGGGACGCCAAGGGCTTTTTTTTCCTCCCTTGGCGCGATCGCCGCGTGTCTCATAGTGGTACAATCCTCTTTATGATTAACTTCTTGACCGGGCGCTGCGGGCCACAACCCTCGCGCCCTTTATATTACAATTATAACTCATTTTTGAGCAACTGACAACTGCTATAATGAAATAACCATAAGGAATTAAGCTCTTACTACAAACAGACTACATCGAAGGATTTGAAGCAAAAATGGACGCGATTCTAACTCCCCCATCCACTCTCATCGGCGAAGACGAGGCCATGTCCCTCCTAGAAAAGGCCATCAGTAAATCGGAAGCTGATGGCGTTTTTGTCAGTCTGAGCAATAACGAATCTTCCCTGACTCGCTATTCGGAAAATCAGATCGGGCAAAACATCAGCAAAACTAAATTTACACTGAACGTTACCAGCTATTTCGGTAAGCGCTGCGCCACCGCAGGAACATCGGAATTAGAGCTAGACGCGATCGCCGCTACCATCCGCCGGTCTGAAGAACTCGCCCGCATCGCCCCAGAGGATCCGGAGTGGGTGCCGTTGTTGGAGGCGCAAACTTACGAAAACCGCACCCCCGCTTTTGACGAACTCGCCGCCACGATCTCCCCTTTGGCGCGGGCGGAAATGGTGCAACGAGTATGCGCTGCCAGCGCCAAAGCGGGATGCGACGGTTCGGGAACCCTCAGCACCGATGCCAGTCTGGAGGCGATCGCCAACTCAAGCGGGGTTCGAGGATGCGATCGCTACACCAAGGCCGATTTCGGTTTTACCGCCAGAATAGAGGACGGTTCGTCTTGGAGGCGGCGCACTGCCTGGGGCATCGGAGATTTATCGGTGGAGGAAGCGGCTGCAGAAGCGATCGACCGCGCCTTTGCCACCCGCAAACCCCAGGAAGTCGCCCCGGGAGTTTATCCGGTAATCTTCAGCAATGCCGCTTTTGCCGATTTATTGATGTGGGTTATCTTGAACCTCGATGCCAGGGCCGCAGACGAAGGGCGATCGTTCATGTCGCGCACCGATGCCGACGGCAACCCCATCGGCAACCGTTTGGGAGAACAAATGTTTAGTCCGATGGTGCGGGTGGAACGGGCTCCGGGACATCCTTTATTGCAGTTGGGTCGGTTTTTTCCCAACGGTTTGAGGAGCGATCGCCTAGAAGTAATTAAAGATGGCACTCCCCAAGTTTTAGCTTACAGTCGCTATTGGGCGCAAAAGCAAAGCAAAGAATCTCAAGGATATATGTTTCCTTATGCGATGCAGGGTTCGGACGAAAGTCTAACCGATATTATCGCCCGCACCGAAAGAGCAATTTTTGTCAACCGCGCCTGGTACGTTCGTTACGTCAACCCGCGAACTTTGGAAGTAACGGGGATGACGCGGGACGGTACCTTTTTAATTGAGGATGGCAAAATTGCTCGTCCGATTAAAAATTTGCGCTTTAACCAAGTGTTGCCGGATCTGTTGCGAGAAGTGGATGCCCTTAGCGAGGTCGAACGTTGCGGCAATAGCGTCGTGCCAGGAGTGCGGGTGAAGGCGTTTAATTTTAGTAGCGTTACCGATAGCGTGTAATGGGGATACGGGGAACAGGCAGGATGCCTGTTCTACGGGGATGACAATTGACAATTAACAACTAACAATTACTATGAGCGAAGCAAGAAACGTATTGGGAGGACCGCTAGAAGTTTGCTGTACTTCTCCCATGACCGGATTTTACCGCGACGGTTTTTGTCGCACTGGGGGCGGAGATTATGGCTCTCACGTCGTCTGCGCCGAAATGACACCGGCATTTCTGGAGTTTACCAAGTTGCAAGGTAACGATCTGAGTACCCCCATGCCCCAGTTTAATTTTCCGGGGTTGAAACCGGGCGATCGCTGGTGTTTGTGCGCTGCCCGCTGGCAGGAAGCACTCGAAGCGGGCGTCGCCCCACCAGTTATCCTCTCCTCCACCCACGCCAGAGCCCTAGAAATAGTCTCTCTGGAAGATTTGAAACAACACGCTAATTAGCTAATGGCTAATTGCTAATTGCGTTCTCTAAAAAAGACAATTAGCAATTAGCCATTAGCAATTAGCAATTAACAAATTATGCTTTGGTTTTTATTTGCTTTTTTAACTGCTTTTTTTCAATCCATCAGGGATTTATTTAACAAAACCAAACTTAAGGAATTTGACGAATATATTGTCACCTTAAGCATGACGTTTTTTACAGCCGCAGGCTTGAGCTTGCTGTTGTTTTTTTTAGAAATTCCTACTCTGGGAAATAGTTTTTGGCCGGCCTTATTTGCCAGCGGAACTTTAAACGCTCTTTCCCTGACGATTTACGTCAGGGCGATTAAATATTACGATTTATCCTTGGTAACTCCCATAACTGCTTTTACCCCTTTATTTCTGCTGATAACTTCTCCTTTAATTGTCGGAGAATTTCCCCAGAGAATGGGGTTAATTGGCGTACTTTTAATTGTGGGAGGTTCGTATATTTTAAATTTGAAAGAAAAAGAGCGAGGGTATTTTGCGCCGTGGCGATCGCTTTTTACTAACCCCGGTTCTAGGTTGGCTTTATTAGTAGCTTTTATCTGGAGCATTACCTCTAATCTCGATAAAGTTGGGGTGCAAAATTCTTCGCCTATTTTTTGGGCGACGTGCGTTTATTTCTGGATTTCAGTTATTCTCTTGCCCGTAGTTATTTTAAAATCCAGAAACAACCTGCCCCCATTAAATCGGCGTTGGTTTAAATTGATGTTTTATGGTTTTTTAAACTCGATGATGATAGCCTCTCAGATGACGGCTATAAGTTTAACCTTGGTTGCTTATGTAGTTTCTGTTAAACGAACCAGCGCTTTATTTAGCGTTATTTTTGGCAGTTTGATTTTGAAAGAAGAGCGCATTAAAGAAAAATTGGTCGGTTCGATGGTTATGATAATTGGTGTTTTCTTCATAGCCCTAGCATGATTAAAATAACAATTGTTAATTGCTAATTGTTAATTGTTAATTATTAATTGTTAATTACCTATGAACGAATTGTCGGAAAGATTGCTAGTTCATTTGAAGGAAGTAGCGCGCGATCGCGACCCTTACCTCGCCTCTTTAGGTCATTTTTATGTGCGAGAATACATCCGTCAAGAATTGCAACAATGGGGAGAAGTAGAAATAGATGAATTTGAGGTAAAAGGTAAAACCCATCAAAATTTAATCTTAAATTTACCCCCGATTAAAAAAGAAGTAAAAGAAGATAAATCTTTTTCTTTTTATTCTTTAGCTTCGGAAAGCAATTATCAATCCAGTGCAGAATCAGCACCAATTTTAATTAGCGCCCATTACGATGCGGTCCCCGGTTGTCCTGGGGCAGACGACGATGCTACTGGCATTGCAGTTTTATTAGAAATGGCGCGAGAATTTGCTGCCAAACCCCTAAAATATCCCGTTAGATTAGTTGCCTTTGACCTCGAAGAAATAGGATTATTTGGTAGCGATAATTATGCGGAAAAATTGGAGCGAGAAAAACAAGAATTACGGTTGATGATTTGTTTAGAAATGTTAGGTTATTGCGATAAAAGCCCCTATTCTCAAACTTATCCGACAGGATTAAAATATTTTTATCCAAACACGGGAGATTTTATTGCTTTAATTGGCAATTTATCGACTCTTTACGATATGATTAGCATTGGTGGTTCTATTCGCAAACAAGGTACAAATTGCGAATGGTTGCCAGTACCAAATCGAGGTTTAGTAGTTCCCGATACCCGACGGGGCGACCACGCGCCTTTTTGGGATAGGGGCTATGGCGCTATAATGGTGACGGATACTGCCAATATGCGCAATCCCAATTATCATCAAAATAGCGATACCGTGGAAACTTTGGATTTAGATTTTTTGACTGGAGTTTGTCAGGGTTTAATCGCGGGTCTTAGATGTTTATGATTTTAGAACAGGCGAGAAGCCTGTTAGTTGTTAGTTAGGTGAAAATAACATGAAAAAATCATTCCTAGCTTTGGTCGTTTGCGGTTTAGTTTTGGGGGTATTAGGAGGAGTTAAAATCGAGGTAAACAAGCCTAAAAATTCCAGTATTGCTAAAAAAGAAAAAACTGCTACTTGTCAGTTTAACCCCAATTCGCCCAATTTTTTAGTATTTGCTGGAGGGGGCGATCGCTATAGTAACGAAATTGCTTTAGAAAAAAACGTTCTCTACTTTCAACGCACCCTCAAAAACTTGGGTTTTAATCCTTTATTTGCAAGTACATTTTTTGCCAGCGGCAACAACGAAGAGGCAACTATTCGCTATCTAGATTCCTGGGGAAACCAACAATTTAAAGCCCCAAGGATTCCCTATTTACAAGGGGCGGCAACCAGGGGAAACCTTCAAAATTGGTTTAATGCAACCGCCAACCAAAATGTTAATCGTCCCCTCTTTTTCTATTTCACCGGCCACGGCATTAAAAACGAAGAAGACCCTAATAATAATTACTTGCTTTTGTGGAAAAATAAACTTGTATCGGTGCAAGAATTATCGCAAATGCTGGATAAATTACCCCCAGAAACTCCGGTAGTAACGATGATGGCTCAATGTTTTTCTGGTTCTTTTGCTAATATTATTTATCGAGGCGGCGACCCCAACAAACCTATCGCCATTCAGAGTCGCTGCGGTTTTTTTGCTACGATTAAAACCTTGCCTTCCGTGGGATGTACGCCAGAAGTAAACGAGGCAGATTACGAAGATTATAGTTCCAGTTTTTTTGCAGGCTTGAGCGGTATTAATCGCACTGGGGAAAAGGTGGCATCTGCAGATTATAATCGGGATGGAAAAGTTAGTTATGCCGAAGCTCATGCCTTTGCTAAAGTTGACGAAAAAACGATGGATTTACCCGTGTCAACTTCCGAAGTTTGGTTGCAGGAAATGGCGGGAGAAAACGGGCAGCAAAAAATCTGGAACCAAGAAATATCTAGTTTATTATCCACCGCCCGCCCCGAAAGAAAATATGTAGTTAATTTCATTGTTAACAGATTTAATTTTGACCCGCAAAAGTCTTATCTTGAAAATGGGAATGGGTTGAGCGCAAAAATCTTAGAAAATGAAGTAGAAAGGGCTTATTTTTTAAGGTTGGGCATGGAGTTAGTTAATATTGGCATGGAACGAGAAATTCGGGAGGGTTTCGATAGGAATGCCCAAGCAATTCTGGACCGTTTAATCGAATGCGAGGGCGGTTCGTGGTAGTATGGTAAAAGCAAAAGTAGGTTGGGTGAAGCGACAGCGGAACCCAACAAGCACAAAAAAGTTTACTTTGCGAACCGCAAAAAAAATATGGCAACAGATGAATTTCCAATTGGCAAAAATTTAATAGGAATATTAATGGTTGAATATCGAGAAGGAGGAGGCACAGAATTATGCCTTGACAAAGTTCAATTAATCTTTCCAGAAGAAACAGTCACTCTCTTACCAATTGCTGACACTGACGAAATAGAAATTCAACAACAAGCTACCCCTGGTGCTTCAGAGATAAATACTCCGATATGGAGAGAATTTATTGGTAAAAAATTAATGGGAGTTTGGGTATGCGAAAACCAACAAGGTTATCGAGACCAAGTAATTTTTGCCTTTGAAAATCTCCGACCTAGTATTGCTTTTGTGGTCGAATGTTCGTCTATTTTAGCCTTTCGTTACGAGCAAATAGATCGGCAAATAGCAGAAGCTAATTTAGAACGAGAGGCTATAGCGAAAAAGTGAAAAAGTAGGGTGCGCGCAGGGCACCTTCACTAGATAAATTGACGCTCTGCTATAATATCTAAAAAGCTGACCCAATAAAGCAGGAGTAAAAATAGCAGCTATTATCACTTATGCCGAACTAAAACGACTTGAAGCGGTGGAAGCTGCCCTCATTAAAAAAGCAGAATTAGAAGAATATGAATGGCTAAAAGCTGTTTTTAGAAATCCTGCTTATGACTCTTGGAAAGATGCAGAAGAAGATATTTACACCCTTGAAGATGGTAAGCCTTTCTCGGATCCAGAATGGGAAAAAACCGTAGTTGCTAACCCCCATTTTGAAGCGATCGCCGACCCAGAAGAAGATATTTACACCTTAGCTGACGGGAGACCATTTAATGATGAAGGGTAAAGTTGTTTTAGGACGGCAAAAGAACAACAAAAGTAGGTTGGGTGAAGCGACAGCGGAACCCAACAACTTAACGCCCAAAAATCTGTAAAGTCAAAAATTAGGAATTAACTATGCCATTACAATTAAAAATAGATTACCCAGAAACTCTTCCAGATGCCATGCAGCAAACCCGAGAAGAATTTGAACGAGAAGCTAAATGGGCAATGGCAGCTAAACTGTTTGAAATGAAGCGAATTTCTTCGGGCATGGCGGCGAGATTAGTGGGTACCGATCGCGTTACTTTTTTGCTTAATTTACATCGCTATGGCGTGGCGGCGATCGACCTCACAGAAGAGGAACTATTATCGGATTTAAAAAATGCCTATTCTTCCCATTAACAATTAACAATTAACAAGAAAAACACAATGACTAAAACATCAACCCCCAACAACTCTTGGCAATTCTGGATAGATCGCGGCGGTACCTTTACCGATATCGTCGCCAAACGTCCCGACGGTCAAATTCTCGTTCGCAAACTGCTATCGGAAAATCCAGATCGCTACCAAGATGCCCCCATCCAAGGCATCCGCGAACTATTAGAAGTAGGCCCCGAAGAATCAATTCCCGCCGATAAAATAGAAGTCATCAAAATGGGTACCACCGTCGCCACTAATGCCTTATTAGAAAGGAAGGGCGATCGCGCAATTTTAATCATTACCAAAGGATTTAAAGACGCCCTTAAAATTGCCTATCAAAACCGCCCCAATATCTTCGCCCGCGAGATTGTTTTACCCGAAATGCTCTACGAAAAAGTCGCCGAAGTCGAAGAGCGTTTAACTGCCAATGGCGAAGAATTAATTCCCTTAAATAAAACCAAATTAATCCCCCAATTACAAACAGCTTATAACGAAGGCATTCGCAGTTGCGCCATCGTTTTAATGCACGGCTATCGCTATCCCCAAAACGAACAAAAAATTCAACAAATAGCAACAGAAATAGGCTTTACTCAAATCTCCGTTTCCCATCAAGTCAGCCCCTTAATGAAGTTAGTAAGTCGCGGCGATACTACCGTAGTGGATGCTTATTTATCTCCTATTTTAAAAAGGTATATAAACCGCGTTAAAAACCAAACCCAAAACGTCCCCAAATTAATGTTCATGCAATCCAACGGCGGCCTGACGGATGCCGAACAATTTAAAGGAAAAGATAGCATTTTCTCCGGTCCCGCCGGGGGCATTGTCGGGGCAGTAAAAACAAGCCGGATGGCCGGTTTTCATAAAATAATTAGTTTCGATATGGGGGGCACTTCCACCGATGTCGCGCATTATTCTGGAGACCCCAATACAACTATCGAATACGAACGAGAATTTGAGACAGAAATTGCCGGAGTTCGCCTGACAACGCCGACTATTTCTATTCATACAGTCGCCGCCGGTGGGGGTTCGATTTTGTTTTTTGACGGTTCCCGATATCGCGTCGGCCCCGAATCTGCGGGGGCAAATCCCGGGCCGGCTTCCTATTCTAAAAACGGTCCTTTGACGGTAACTGATGCTAATGTGATGTTGGGAAAATTGCAGCCGGAATTTTTCCCGAAAGTGTTCGGTAAAGAAGGGAATTTGCCGTTAAATTCTGAGATAGTTATAGAAAAGTTTAACCAATTAACTCAGGAAATTGGCGACAAGAGAAAACCGGAGGAAGTAGCTGCAGGATTTTTAGAAATTGCCGTGGAAAAAATGGCAAATGCAATTAAAAAAATCTCCCTTCAAAAAGGTTACGATGTTTCCGAATATACCCTTTGCTGTTTTGGCGGGGCCGGCGGTCAACACGCTTGTTTAATCGCCGATGCTTTGGGCATGAAAAAAATCTTTATTCATCCTTACGCCGGGGTTTTATCTGCTTATGGCATGGGTTTAGCTGACGTTAGAGTATTAAGAAAAAAAGCTGTCGAAAAGACTTTAAACGATGAATTACTGCCAGAATTGCGGGAAATATTAAGAGAATTAGAAGTAGATGGGGTTGCAGAATTGGGCGAACAACCGACATCCACTCTCTGCAAGGTTCATCTAAAATATGTCGGCAGCGACTCTACTTTAATAGTCAACTTTGCCGATACTATTTCTGAGATGAAAGCGGAATTTGAGGAGTTGCACCGACAGCGTTATGGGTTTATTATGGAAGAGAAACATCTCATGGCCGAAGCGGTTTCTTTAGAATTAGTTTTAGCGATGGAAACTCCAGAAGAAACGGAAAAAGTTTCGGAGAAAAAAGAGGCAACCAAAGCGGTTAAAAGTGTAAAAATGTATGCTGCAGGTAGCTGGCATAATACTCCGGTTTACTTGCGGGAAAATTTGCAGGCTGGAGATGTTATTAAAAGTCCGGCTTTGATAATCGAAAAAACTGGAACTAATGTTATCGAACCTGGTTGGGAAGCTGAGATAACTGCTAAAAATTACCTGATTTTAACTAAGCAGGAAAATAGCGAGACTTCTGGGGCAATAGAAAGCAATAACTCCAGTTCCGAACTTTCCCAAAAACCGGACCCGGTGAAGTTGGAAATTTTTAACAATTTATTTCGCGCCGTTGCGGAACAAATGGGGGTGACTTTGCAAAATACTAGCTCTTCTGTTAATATTAAAGAACGTCTCGATTTTTCCTGCGCTATTTTTGATGGAACGGGTAAATTAATCGCAAATGCTCCTCATATTCCGGTTCATTTGGGTTCGATGGGGGAAAGCGTGGAATCTTTAATTGCGGCAAAGGGCGAAAGTTTAAAACCGGGGGATGTGTACGTTTTAAATAATCCTTATAATGGGGGAACTCATCTCCCGGATATTACGGTTGTTACTCCGGTTTTTTTTAATGGCGAAATCGCTGAAGCGATTACTACGAACGAAATCGCTGAAGCGATTACTACGAAC
>CAZUCT010000126.1:0-20507 GCA_964619285.1 uncultured bacterium
TTAATAAATCCTAGCTGTTGATAAGCATCAGAAACACCTCTACCATCTTCTAGTCTTTTATATCCTTCCAGAGAAGAATTACACAATTTTTTCGCTAATTCCAGGTTATTACCTTGATTGAGAAGAACGTAAGCAAGATGGTGATCTATCCATATAGAATCGTTGGGGTTACCAATTTCCACTGCTTGTTCTTTAGCAGCACTAAGAACTTGAACAGCCTGTTTGTATTTCCCCAGCCTTCTCAACAAAACACCTTGGTGGACAGAGGGAGATATTAACTTGTGAATGAGGTTGTACTGATTTCTTAAGTCTATAACCGTTTCATATGTCTTTGCTGCTTTTGCAAACTTACTGGAGTTCATTTCATAAAAGGCAAATTTTTCTAAAATATCTATTTTTAAATCTAAATATTTTAAATTTTCATCTAACGAAAAATGCTCTTCTATGAGCTTTAAGGCATTTTGCAGATTTGACATTCCCTCTTTATAAAGACCCACATTAACTTGTAGAAAGCCCAAGTAGGCGGTAGCTTCTATGAAAATTTCGAGTTTTCCCACAGATTGAAGCTGAATTTTTTTTAACAAATCACTTGCTTCAGCTACTTTACCAGTTTTCGATAATGCCCTAGCCTTTAAAATAACTATGGGAAATATTTCATCACCTATGTTGGGGAAGTGATTAATGATTTCTTGACTTGCTTCCAACACATTACCTATCATGGCTTGAAAAAATAAATACTCAGACAATGGCAAAGGCAATCTTTTATTTTTGGCACTAATGCGGATAGGTAATTTTAAAATTAGTTTGATTGCTTCCCAGGCTTGAACTTGGCACAAATGGTTTAATACTTGTAGGTAAGCTTTTATCTGCTCAACAGGAGTCTCCGAGGGGGGCTTATACTGGGTTAGCCAATGCTTAATGGCAATGTAGTTTGCCCGTTTAATACCGGGCTTCATGGATTTAAGAGCAGCCGTACTGATGCCAATAGCGGCCCAAACAGACTCACCAGAAGGCGCTATCTTCAATTGCTTTGAAAACTGTTGGCTTTTCGACTCTAACTTAGCTAAATTACTCATAATCTTCCCCCAGTTTTTTTAGACGCTCAAGGGATAAACTCCGAACTAAGTTATGCTGTCTGAGCAAGCATTGATTGCTTTCTATAACTTCTTCGACTAAATAGCGATCGCGCAATATATTCAGCGCCATAGCCTGTTCGTCTTTGTTGTAATCCCAATATTCCAAATGGCCCAACCAAAAATTCTCTAACACTGCACAACGATAAACTGAAGCTTCGCAAAGCAAAATGTAGGCAGATTTTGCGCTTTCTTGCAGCCTGCTAAAGGTTGTTTCCAACCGTTTTTTCACGTTCCTTCGCAGTACGCCAGTATAGGTGTGCAACCGCCACGAATCATCAGCTCCAGAAATGATACCTTTCACTTTTGCCTCCTCTGTTGCCCTCTCCACCTCTTCAATTTCGCTGCCATATTTGTTCCAGTAAGCTTTAATATTACCGTAAAAAGGTAGATTGCCAATTTCCCCCGCTATAACCCGCAAAGCCAGAGGATGGCCTTCATAAGCACTACCTATCCTACTTAGATACTGTCTTTCTGGCAAATCAGGTTCAGTTTTTAATCCCGTTTTCTCAAACAGTGCCAACCGTTCTAAATCAGTTAATCCGTCAAGTAACTGACGATGCCAAAAATTTGGGTATCTAGTGCCTTCTTCCTCTGCTTGTCCTGGCAACTCTTGTGATGTGAAAATGATTCGGCTTGAGAAAGATTTTGCTGTCAACACGCTTTTAAAGAATTTCACCCACCAGTTATCTTTAAAATTGCTCCAACTTTCCTCCGCGTTTCCTTGCAAAATTTTCTCCAGCGAATCCATCAGCACCAAACGCTGATTAAAGCGTAGGTGCTTGACCAAGCGCTCTAGCAATTTTTGCGGTGTTTGACGATCTTCTTGAGTCAAAGCTTCTCCCCACTTTTCTAGCCACCGCGCACCAACGCTGACAAAATCTTGGGATTGCGTTTCGTCATCAAAATTTTCCCGCAGAAAATTATTCCAATTTCCCTGTAAAAAATTTTCTTGCAACTCTAAGGCTAATTTTTCTGCCAATGCAGTTTTGCCAATGCCAGCTATGCCGACAAGGATTAAAATTCGACACGAACCTTGAACTTTTTCTTTTAGTTGGGTAATCGTCAACTCTCTGCCAACCCAACAATCATTATAAGCAGAAAACTCAATGTCTCCATTAATATTCTGCCCTGCCGCGTCATCAACAATCTCTTCCCACTTATCCTGGCCCACAGCTTTGCAAATCGCCACGAAATTCTCGTGTCTAATTCGCTCTTGTTGCCAAAATCGCTGTAAGGTTGAGCGCGAAATGCTACCGCAATAACGGCCTGCCTCAGAGAGCCAGAAGCAAGCATCTTTATTCCAGTTCATCGCGTTTCTTTTACTATCAATGATTTTGAGCCCTTGTTCAGAAGCTCTAAGTGTGGCCATTTTTCTCTTTCCCTTGCTATCCCGTTAAGCTTCAATTTTAACTCAGTTGCCTTCAATCGAAAGAGAAGCTTAAAGTGAAGCAAAAGTGAGGCTGCGAGTGCCTTGTAAATCAGCGATTCTTGTAACAAGCAGACGCTGGCCAACTCGTTTCTTGAGTTTCTTCGGCAATATGCCCTATCTAGTCAAAAACTTGCAGTTGAACCAGGGGGACTATTAAAGGTTGGGCCCAACCACATCTGGACGGCTAGCCTCGAACCTCTTAGGCCAAAATCCAGAGGCTAGTCGCCCTTAAACAAACCAGCAAAAAAGCCGCGCCAACGACAGGCGGGTAAGGAGGAATTTTTGTCAAAAAAAATCTTTTATTTCCTCTGCTGTCTGAGCGTATTGGCAGCCAATTATTGCCAAGCAGACGCCTTAGCAGCACAAAAACAAACCTGCCAAAACCAAGACGGAAGTCTCTTCCAATGTCCCGCCTTTTCTAACAAAAAAACGACCATAAAATAGGAGAAAAAAGAATGGTTGCACTACCAGAAAGAAACAGCAACAACTACCCCATAGGCGACTATCTGTTAGCCAGCCTTTTATACTGTGCGAAGCCCTCTCAAAACGGCAATCCCCACGAACTGCGGAACTGGGTAGCCATAATCGTGCCAGACAAGCCCATCTTTGTCAATCAAACCGTCGAGCGTTTGGACCACATCTTTAAGGGCACCAGCGATATGCCTGTCAGCAAATCCCTTTTAGGCAAAATTTTTGGAACATATACCTTTGATTCCGGCGAAAAGAACAGGGACGTTAGCTCCTTAGTTATCTCATGGATGGATAAAGAATCCTTTGAGAACAACTGGGAGCAAGTTCGGAGTTTTGCTGCCAAACTTCAGCGGGAGTCTGGAGAAGAGTCTATCGGGGTTATCAGCAACGGCGCTTTAATATTGGTTCGAGACTGGGGTTAATTACGGTCAAAAAAAGTAAGGTGCGCGGTGCGCACCCTACAAGTTAAAAAAGCGTAAGGTGCGCAATGCGCACCTACAAACTCACAACCAATAAATAGGAGAAACAAACATGAATTGTCCCTTTAAAAACAACCAGCGAATGAAACAGGCACCTTGCTCCTGGTACTCCCCCCCAGGTAATTCTAACGTGAGAATTTGTGAAACCTGCGGGCAACATTACAGGGTCGATAAAATTATTAGAGAAGAATACGAGGGAGAGTCTTTTCTGGTCTTCTTTGCAATCCTCTTTATCGCAGTGGTACTCAGCACCGTTACCATGCTCTTAAACTCAGATGATGCCGAAACCCTAAATCAAAATCGCACCCAAGTCGAATTGCGCCACCCGTCGCGATCGCACCGTTAACCGAAAAAACCCAGTACAGTTAACTTTATCTGGTGCGCGTGGCGCACCTTTTTTTTGGGAAAAAATATGATATCATACCCCAATCCAATACTAAACCTAATCGCCATGAACCTAAAACCTCGAAAACTATTTCTCCCCCTAATCCTAATCTCCCTATTTTGCACCTTATTCTTTGCTTCTTGTTCCGCCCCACAAACCAATAACCGAGAACCGGTTCTCAAATTACTCTACTGGCAGGCACCGACAATTCTTAACCCTCACCTCGCCACCGGTTTTAAAGATTTCGACGCCTCCCGAATAGTTTACGAACCTCTCGCCAGTTACGATAAAAACGACCGCTTAATTCCTTTTTTAGCGGCGGAAATTCCTACTCTTGAAAATGGCGGAGTTGCTGCAGATGGTAAGTGGGTTATTTGGAGGTTAAAACCAAACGTTTTCTGGTCCGACGGCGAACCTTTTACCGCCGCAGATGTGGTTTTTACTTATCAATTTATTACTAACCCCGAAGTCGCCGCTGCCAGTACGGAATATTACTCGGGAATAGAAACAGTAGAAGCTCTCGACGATTATACTGTAAAAATTACTTTTAAAGACGTTACTCCCGGTTGGTCGGTACCTTTTACCGGTCAAAATGGGGCGATTTTACCGAAGCATATTTTTGCGGAATATAACGGACCAAATATTCGAGAAGCGCCTGCAAATCAAATGCCTATAGGTACCGGTCCTTATAAAGTTGTTGAGTTTAAACCTGGGGATATTATTATTTATGAAGCTAATCCTAATTATTGGGATGAAGGCAAACCTTTTATCGAAAAAGTGGAGTTAAAAGGGGGCGGCGATGCCACTTCGGCGGCCCGGGCAGTTTTGCAAACTGGAGATGCTGATTTTGCTTTTAATTTGCAGGTGGAAGCGAATATTTTAAAACAGTTGGAAGCGGGGGGTAAAGGTAAAGTTTTAGCTAATTTTGGTCCATACATTGAGCGGATTTTATTTAACTTTACGGACCCCAATAAAACCGCTGCTACGGGAGAGCGATCGCACCTCGATTTTCCCCATCCTTTCTTTAGCGATCGCCGGGTTCGCCAAGCATTTAATCTAGCAATAGACCGCGACACCATCGCCGAAAAATTATACGGCCCCACCGGTCGAGCGATCGCTCAATTAATCGTCTCTCCAACTATTTACAAATCCGATAAAATAACCTACGAATTTAACTTAGAAAAAGCCGCCGCTTTATTAGACGAAGCCGGTTGGCAAGATACTAACGGTAACGGCATCCGAGATAAAGACGGAGTGGAGATGAAAGTAGTATTTCAAACTTCAGTTAATCCGGTTCGACAGAAGACCCAAGAAATCATCAAACAGGCATTAAAAAGTCTGGGAGTGGAGGTAGAATTAAAGAGTATCGATGCCAGTATTTTCTTTTCTGGAGACCCGTCAAATACGGATACTTTAAATCATTTTTATGCAGATTTAGAGGAGTTTAATACTGGGAACGACAGTCCGGATCCGGGGCCCCATTTAAAATGGTGGACTTGCGGCGAAATTGCCCAGAAAGCTAACGACTGGCAGAAACCAAATTATGCTCGCTATTGCAACCCAGAATACGATAAATTATGGCAGCAGTCGGTAACAGAATTAGACCCAGAAAAACGGGCGGAGTTGTTTAAGAAAATGGACGAGTTGTTGTTTGAAGATGCGGCGGTTATGCCCATAGTTCATCGGGCGAATGCTGTGGGGGCGAGCGATCGCTTGACGGGAATAGAACCTTCTCCCTGGGACGCTAATACTTGGGATCTGAAAAATTGGCAGTTAACAATTAATAATTAGGGTTTGCTAATTGTCAATTGCTAATAGTCAATTGTTAATGGTAAAGAACAGACAATTAACAATTAGCAATTGACAATTAGCGAATTTTAATCGTTATCGACGATAGTTGCCAAGCCCCAGGGATCCAGGACAGTGGCATTGGTGGGATTGAGGATACCCAACCAGAAAAATTCGTCGTTTTCCGTTCGTCCGTCGGCCAAAACCACCACGTTGACATTTTTATCGGTCTCGCCGGGTTTAAAAGTAAGACTGCCCGTTTTTGTGCGATAGTCCGAGCCGGCTAGGGCCGTACTATCAGAAGTTTGATAGTTTACCCGAACGGTTTGGTTGCTAGCTTCGCTGAGACTGACTGTAAAGCGAGCCATCTTATTATTACTTCCGTTGCCTTCGCGAACGCTTACATCGTCGATAGATACCACGGGTATTATTCCCTCGTCGTCGTTTTGGATGGTACCCACCGCCCGACGGTTGTCAGGGGTAGCCCTGCGAAAATCGGTCAGCCTCACGAAAAAGCTCTCGTCCTCCTCAAATTCTGTGTCTCCCTTAACGCGCACCGTTACCCTCTTACTCGTCTGCCCGGGTCGAAAAGTCAGCCAACCGCTCTTGGAACGGTAATCTTCTCCGGCCTTGGCGGTATCGTCGGCAGTGGCATATTTCACCCTGACAACTTTATCGTTGGCTTCGTCCAGAGATACGGTAAACTGTGCCTTGGGCCAACCGCCATCGGTTTCGGCGATAGTGAGGTCGCTAATAGAAACTACCGAAGAGTTATCGTCGTTTTTAATCGTGCCCCGGGCGCCGCCGTCCTCGATGGTAGCATTGGTGGCATTGCTGATATTAATTCGGAAAGTTTCGTCTTCTTCTCTCTGAGTGTCTCCAATAACGGGTACCGCGATTTTCTTCCGTTTTTGGCCCGGTTGAAAGGTAATGCGACCTGTTGAAAGTTCGTAATCGCTTCCTGCCAGTGCGGTTTCGTTGGCAGTAGCGTAATCTAGAGCGATCGCTTCGTTGCTAGTTTTGTCGAGGGTGACGATAAATTCGGCGTTTTTAGTTCCGGTGTTGCCCTCGGTGACTGTAGCATTTCTTACCGAAATCGACGGTAAACTATCGTTGTCTTGAATCTTTGCCAGAGCCCACTCGCGATCGATGTCGGCATCGGTGGCATTGTTGAGATTGACCCAGAAAAATTCGTCGTTTTCGATTTCCCGATCGCCGAACACCGGCACCCGAATTTTCTTCCTTTGCTGGCCGGGTTGAAAAGTCAGAGTGCCCGTTGTGCCCCGGTAGTCGGAACCGGCTATAGCCGTACTATCTACAGTTCGGTAATCGACTGTTACCGTTTGTTCGCTAGCGCCATCCAGACTGACGAGAAACTCGGCCTGCTTCCTGCCCCCGTTTCCTTCCCGAATGGTGACATCATCGATGGAGATAGATACGTTGCGATCGTCGTTTTCGATTAAACCCAACCCCACATTTTCGGCAATTGTTGCGTTGGCGGCATCCGACAGCAGCACGAAAAATTGTTCTGTAACTTCGTAGTCGCGATCGCCAATAACGGGCACGTTTATCCTTTTAGTCGTTTGTCCCGGTTGAAAGTTCAGAGTGCCCCGCCTGGGTCGGAAGTCGGAACCGACGGTCGCCGAATCTATAGTGCTTTCTGCTGTCTGGTAATCTACCGTTACCCTGTTGTCGCTTGCCGTACTCAGCCTGACTGTAAATTGAGCGTTTTTAGTACCTCGGTTGCCCTCGGTAACGGTTACGTCATCGATACTAATTGCGGGTCTGTTGTCGCTATCGTCATCTAAGATAGTAGCGATACCTTGGCGATCGCTAGTAATGGCGTTGCGAGGATTGGTGAGATTGAGGAAAAACTGCTCTTCAAACTCTAGCTCTCGGTTGTTAATAATAGGTACGTTTACCCTCTTAGTTGTTTCTCCAGGTTGAAAAGTAACGGTGCCGGCGCGCGATCGGTAATCCTGCCCCGCTGCTGCCGAGTCGTTAGCAGTAGCATAGTCAACCGTGATAGTCTTATTGCTGCTCTCGCTGAGGCTAATTGTAAATTGAGCGTTATTGTCGCTGCCCTCGGTGGCGCTGACATCATCGATGGAAATTAGGGGTTGGCTGCCGCCGAATTGGATATTGATGCGATTTTGATTTCGATAATAGCCGGAGATTCTCACTTGTCCGTCGCCGCCCAAGTCGATAACTAAATCTTCACCGTTGCGAGTTTGAGTAACGCTACCTGCGCTGTAACCTGAAAGTTCTAAAGTATCCCTGCTATCGGTTCCCACAATTTGGTCCGAACCGACGCTCTTACCAGGGGCATAACCTCTAAAAGTATTAGCGGCGCTGTTGGCATAAATTAAGTCGTTGCCGGGAGAGTTGATGACATTTTCGATAATCGCATCGTAGGCAATACTCGTTCCCTCAGTCGAGGTTTGATAAGTGTTCCCGCTGCTATCGTTAATGCCGATGTATTCGTGGTTGTTGTAAGTATTGGCAGTAGTAATAAAACCGCCCTGGGATAAATCGATGCGGTAGTCGTAAGAAGAACCCGCTAACTGCAAGGCCGGCAACTTCGAGAAATTAAGAGTATCGCTACCGCCGCCGTCCCAGATAGTAACTTTCATCGCTTCCGAGGCGCTGCCGACGTATTGACTGCCATCGGAGAAACCGTAAACGCTGTCGAAAGTGTAGGCTGTATTGCCAGAGTTGAAATCGGTATTGCCGCCGTAGAGATATTGTAGCGCTTGAATATCGTAGGGCATGGGCGTGGCGGAACTTTTATTATTACCGCCCAAACCGCTGTAAGTCATTAGCGTATTGGTATTATTATCCTCCGCCTGAGTGAGAAAAGGAGCGCGCTCGCCATCGCTATAGTTACCCGGATGTTTCAGTCCCAAACCGTGACCGATTTCGTGGATTAAGGTCATGTAACCGTAACTGCCCGGACCGCTAGCAAAGGCGTTATTAGGGTCGTCTTCAAAAGCTGGCAGCAAGTGAACGTCGCCGGAAACTTCGTGGATGTAATCCTCTGGGGGCATATAAGTGTAAGCGCGGGAGGGATTTTCCGAGAACATAATCCGCATTTCCCCGTAGCTGTTAGCGCTATCGGCTACTTCCTGGAAATCCACATCCACATACCGTTCCAGCATCTCAAAGATTTGGCGAACGTTCTGCTTGACGGCAATGCTGGGTTCGGAAACTACCTCGCTGCCGTAATAGGAACTTGCAGTCTGGGCGGTGATGAAACTATAAGTAATGGTGTTGTCTTCCGCGTCCCACTTCGTTTGATAAATCAAACCGTCTATTTTAGGATTGCCGCTTAATGGCATCGGTGCCTCGGCAGCAACGGGTATATCCTCGCTAGTAGCGTTATTGTCGTGGTCGATGGTACCGTGAGAACCGCCGCAAAGCAAACAGCGACCGAAGGGGGGAATTTTGAGTTCGTTAACGAGGTGAGTGCCGTCTTTTTGGGGGCGAATTTCGTAGAATGCGTCCTGTTTGTTTTCGTCTTGGTAATCTACTCTAACTTGCCCGAAGACGGTCTCTTCATTTTTACTGCTAATAATGGTTATTTCGCTGTTGGGTTCGTCGATAATTTCCCCGGTTATTACCCATTTTTCCCCGTCGTTTGAGGATTTAATTGAGTTAAATTTTGCTTCTAATTCTGCATTTTTAAACAGATTGAGGTTGACGGTTTGCGGGGCGTTTCTTGTTAGCAAATCGAAGTTTAAATCGACTTCTCTCTGGCGGGCGATCGCCGAATTTTTCTCGTTATTTTTTATCTCTTGACCCCCTTCCGAAAATAATAAATCGGTATTTTCTCCTACTAGAGTTTCTCCTTCTTCAAGGCCGGTTAGGGCATCTGTTTGACTGGCACTTCTAACATCAATAGTTGCTGGTGCTTCGGCAAACTCGAAATTGTCTGTCGGATAAATCTCATCCACAGGGGCGTTTGTTCCCCCGCTTTGCTCCGAATTGAGATTAAATTGACCCGCTTCCCCCAAGTAAGCAGATGCAGGGTTGTTACTTTCGGAATCTGTCGGCAAGATGCCGTTTGATTCGTTAAATTCGGGTATTTCTGGCACGATTTTTTGCTCCTATAAGCGTACAACAATGGACATTCATTGTCCCGCCAGATAGCGGGACTCTGCCTGGCACCCTACAGCCATTCTATCTTTCTATTAGGTTGAGCTTCCAGCTTTTTACGTCTTTTTCTGCTTGCTTTAACAAAAATTTACATAATTATTTAATTGACGGTCTATTATAGCACATTTTAATTAAAACTGTCAAGGCTTAAACAAAATTTAACCAATTACCCATTACCTATTAACTTATTACCCGAGTTTCATTTTACTTAACTCTTGTTCGCAGCGATCGCCATAAATTTTAACAACTTTATCCGTAGGATTAATCAGCAAACAATCGTTAAAGATTTCCGCAGCGCTGCTAAAATTATCAAGAAAATAAGATAAAACTCCTTCTTCAAATAACTTTTTAGTAGCCAATTTAGCGTCGCGAATTTCTAGAGGATCTGCATCGAAAACTTCATAGACTATTACTGGTTGAGATTTCCCTTTAACCGTGACGCGATCGACGATGCGAATAGCATATTGGTTAGCATCTTCTAACCTAACAAAGGTATTGTCAGAAATTAACAGCGACACCCCATAATATTTAGTCAAACTTTCGATGCGAGAAGCCAAATTTACCGCATCGCTAATAACTGTGCCATCCATGCGTTTTGCACCGCCCACGGTACCTAACATTAACCTACCAGTATTAATGCCAATACCAATTCTAATTTTCGGTCGTTCCGGTCTGCCTCTGGTAGTATTATAATTGCTGAGTTGATGTAACATAGCAATTCCCGCTTTTAAAGCATCGTCGGCGCTGCTGCCAAACAATGCCATAATTGCATCGCCAATATATTTATCAATAAAACCATTATTTTCCACAATTGTCGGTTCCATCCGCGAAAGATAAGCATTAATAAACTTAAAATTATCCTCCGGCGTCATTTTTTCGCTAATAGTAGTAAAGTCGCGAATATCGGAAAATAAAACCGACATTTCCCGCTCGACGTTATCCCCCAATTCCACATCGATAATGCTTTCCTTATGTAAAAACTGAAGCAGTTGCCGGGGAACGAAACGACTATAAGCAGTATTAATATTAGACAATTCTAAATGAGTTTTTAGTCTGGCCAATAATTCTTTTTTAGCAATAGGTTTGGTCAAATAATCGTTAGCCCCCGCTGCCAAACCTGCTACAATATCGTTAACTTGAGTTTTGGCAGTTAACATTAAAATTGGCAGGTCGGTGGCGGGGTATTTTTCCCGGATTTTTTCACACACTTCCAAACCGGTCATTTTCGGCATCATTACATCTAATAAAATGATGTCTGGTTCAAAACCATTATCTAAAATTGCCAAAGCTTCTATACCATTTGATGCCCGTTCTAAAACGTAATTTTCTAAAGATAAATGGTTAACTAAAACCTGAAGGTTAACCGGTTCGTCATCCACAATTAAAATTTTAAACTGTTGAGAAATATTAGATACTGGAATTAAAGCTTTTAAATCTTGTAAATCCTCAGAAAAGGAACTATCTAAAGCAGGTTCTTTTGCCTCAGAAATAGAAACAGCTTTAACGGGTACAATACAAGAGGGATAAAAGCGATCGCTCTCGACAACTTCCCCCACCGCCACTGGCAGAGTAAAAATAAATATAGACCCCTCGCCCAAAACTGACTCAACCCAAATTTCCCCCCCGTGTAACTCCACCAACTTTTTAGTCACCGCCAACCCCAAACCAGTACCGCCATATTCTCTCGCGGTGGAACCGTCGCCTTGTTCGAAAGACTCAAAAATGCTTTCTAATTTATCCTCGGCAATGCCGATGCCAGTATCGGCAACGCTAACCTCTAAAAAAGGCAAATCCTCCTTGGTTTTTGTAACTCTGGCATTAATTTCAATTCTACCTTTTTCGGTAAATTTAATAGCATTGCCAATTAAATTGTACAAAATTTGTTGCAAGCGATTTTCGTCGGCATTGGCGGCGGGTAAGTCTGAAGGAATAGCATTAATAAGTTGCAAATTTTTATTAGCAATTAAACCTTGAGAAATGGCTATAGTTATCTCAGTCATTTCTCGCACTCCCACCGCTTTTAATTGCAGTTCGATATTTTTATGTCGCAGTTTAGAAAAGTCGAGAATATCGTTAACTAAAGTTAACAAGCGACGCCCGCTTTGAACGATTAACGAAAGGTTTTTGATTTGCAATTCCGATAGTTGTCCGGTGGCACCATCTATCATCGATTCGGCAATACCAATTGTGCCATTTAAGGGAGTTCTCAGCTCGTGGGAAGTATTGGCTAAAAACTCATCTTTGAGGCGATGGAGGCGTTCTAATTCTGCATTTTTACTTTCCAGGGCGACAAAGGATTCTTGCAGTTGTTTTGCCATACTATTAAAAGACCTCGCCAGTTCTCCAATTTCATCTTCTCGCTTCATTTCCACCGTTTGGTTCCATTGTCCGTCGGCTAATTGTTTGGCGGCGGCGTTGAGAATTAGAATTGCTTGAACTATCCATCTCGAAGTAATAATACCGATAAAAGTTGCCACAATTAAGGCCGCAACGCAGAGTTTAATTGTAGTCCGAGTATTGGCATTTATTCTTTCCATAAAGTCCGCTTCTGGGACTGCTACTACGATTAACCAGTCTAAACCATATTCATCTTGATAAGGGGTTACTTGAACCATTTGTCGGTTATTTTCAAACTCAAAAGTAAGCTGTTGGCTTTTATTTATGTTTTCAAAATTGCCAAAATTTTCTTGTAAAAATTTGGCTGTAGCTCCGGTTAAATTACCGCTTTGATTTGCTGGCAATCGCTTTAATTCATCTTCGATTTTAATAAAAGGGGAAGTCTCGGTGGAAGTGGCAACTAATAAACCGTCGCGCTCCATAATAAAGGTTTTGCCGGTGCGACCTATTTTTAAAGTTTTGAGGAATTTGCTAATATCTAATAAAGAAATATCGACGGCAAAAACTCCCTGTAATTGATTGTTAGAATCGTAGATAGGTTTAACTGCCGGCAAGGCAATATTCGGGTAAGGGGCAGACCAAACATAAATAGAACCCCAAGTGGATTTTCGAGCTTTTTTTGCCGCATTATACCAGGGACGCTTGAGGAGATTGTAGCCGGTAACTGCGGATAATAATTCAAGGCGATCGCCCTTTTCATTAGTGGTGTATGTGTAAAATTTACCCTCGGGAGATTCCTTGGACCAATAAGCAACATTAAAGCTGCCATTCCCCGCCCTTTCCGAACCCACAAACACCTCTTCTGGACTGCCAAAATAAATATAACTTGCCGCATCAAATAATTGAATTTGCTTCCATAAATGAAGTTCTAATAACCTTTCATTTTCCAAATTTAATTTACCAATGGCGACATCATCGGCGTTAATTTGATTGATTAAATGGGGAATTTCCAAATAACTATTGAGCCGTTGTTCGATGCGATTAGTAATTTCATCCCGCAGTTGGGCCGCCAAATCGTCAACGGCTTTTTGCCCGTTTTTAAAGGACAAATATCCAGTCAGCCCCACTGCAGCAAAAATTTGGATGACAAAAGGGATAACGAGGACGGTTCGGAGGGGTAATTTTGCTGACACCTTAGCAATTAAGCGATTCAGAGAATAAATTAACATGGAGGTTATCTCCGCAAAAGTTGAGGGTGCATCTCAATTATGCAAATTTATCCTTTCATACTCATGACGAGTACTCATACTCTTACTCAAAAAAAAGTATTTTTACAAATACGAGATGCACCCAAAGTTCGCGCTGGCTAACCAACACCGCATTTATCTTATAACATTTTTGCTTCGGATGCAACTGTTTGGGGAATGGGGAATGGGGAATGGGGAATGGGGAATGGGGAATTGCTAAACCCAAGAAACCCGGTTTTTTGGAAAAACCGGGTTTCTGAAATGCCAATTATTAATTATTAATTAGACTCGCGGGCGTTCCACGGAATCAGAAAACATTCTTTGGAGCATTAACTGACGAAAAATCGCCGGTTCTTTCGACCAACTCCACAAGCTTTCGTAGAAAAAGAACGAGACTCCCGCAAAACCTCTTTGGCGGGTTGCTTCTACTTGTTGTTGTATTTTTTCGATGGGAGTAGAACGATTTTTTAAACCGCTTAAAATGCCAATAGCTACGGGAATATGATTTTTAGCGAGTTCGACTTCGGTTCTTTCTAATTCGGCAATAAATCTATCTAAATCCGGTCGGTAAACTTGCAAGATTATTTCTTCAATAAAACCCTTTCTTTCCCAGGTAAACCAATCTTGTAAATAAGCGGGTAAGGCAAAATGAAACGGGTTAGGGGAGAGGGAAATAATACAATCTTGTTTGATGGCTTTTACTGCATAAAAAACCCGCTCCATAAATTCGTTGATTTTATCTGCCCGCCACCGAATCCAGAAAGTTTCGCGGTGGTTGTCGGAAGGAGTTAAACCGGGCAATTCTTTTTCGTACAAACCGACGGTATAATCGTCGTAACCGAACTCGGAAGGCAAGCCGAAATGGTCGTCGAATTGAATGCCGTCGATGTCGTAATTGGCAACAATTTCGGTTATTAAATCTAAGATAAATTGCTGCACTTCTGGATGAAAAGGATTGAGCCAAACTCGGGGATCTTGTCCTTCCATTTTAATAGTAGAACCGTCGCTTTTTTTTGTCAGCCATTCGGGATGTTGTCTGGCTAATTCGGAGTTGGCGGGCGCCATGAAACCAAATTCAAACCAGGGGATAACTGCCAAACCTTTTTTATGTCCTTCTTTGACTATTTCTTGGAGGACGTCTCGCCCTTGTAATTCTGGGTGGGGGTCTAAAGATTTGCCGAATACTCGTTCTGCGACGGGGCTCGGATAGAGGGTATAGCCTCCTTGCCAGACGGTAGGATAGATGGTGTTAAAGTTGAGTCTGGCCAATCTATCTACCGCCAGTTTTGTCGAGATGGGAGAGTACATGGCGTCGCTGTCGATATTGGTGAGCCACACGCCGCGAATTTCTCCTCGATCGGCGAATGGGTTGACTTGGGCGGTGGCGAAGCGTTGCGGATGCAACATCGCTCCTGTAGCAATGACGCTGAAAGTTGCTATTAGCAATAAGGCTAGGAAACGTCGGATTTTTCTCATTTTTGGATAATGGGTAATGGGCAAGGGAATTATAACATTTACTTGTTATTCTTCTTCTTTAAGCCGATCGCCCCACCAGTACAAAACCAGGCAATTCCCCAACCGATAAGACCAAAAAACACGCTCCACAATAGGGTACTTGCTGCGGGGTGGATGGGATAGCCGGGTTTTAATTTTATTGGAGTTTGAACGTGGCCGGCGATGGCGGAGGTAGCGATAGTGCATCCGCACCGCTACGCGAACGCCCCCGAAACCAATCCCGCACCTAGCATTTGTATAGTTCTTTCTCAGGAGCGATCGCTTTCTGCTTGGTCTATTTCGGCGATGCTTCTGGCGGTATTTACTACTTGTTTGAATAAATCTTGACCGGGTGAGAGATAATTGAGGTCGGAAAGTTGGCGCATTTCTGCTTCGGGTAAGTCGGCGATCGCAGTTTTGATTTCTTTAAGCGAGTTCGCGGTCTTTGCGATTCGATAAGTAGGTATGCAAAAATATTTGCAGAAAAATTTGCCATATGTAAATATTTTTGCCTACCTACTTAGCAAAAACTGACAGCTTTTAAGACGCGATCGCCTCCCTCTCTTCCTCTTTTCCTTCCGCTAACAGCTCGCTTTTACGAGTCAAAAACTCCGCCAACTGTTCCTCAATCTCATCCCGCACAATTCCTCGATACTCCAGAAAATGCTCGTTATGAGCGCACACCGTCAAATAATGCTCCCACACCGCAGGGTTATGCTTAAAAATACCAAACAAACGACGCCAAAACAGCCAGCGAGTGCGACGCTTCACCCCCTGCCGCCAAATTACAATAGCTAAAGCGCGCAGGTCAACCCAACTCGGTAACTTAGCGGAAGGCTGACATTTGGGTGCCCCCAACTTGAGGAAACAGCGATAAGTGCGCTCCAAAAACACCTCAGCATCGTATAACCTCCAAAAAGCCTCGATATATTCCCGGGCGATATCTTCCACCGGACGAGTGGGAATAAAATTAATCAAAGTAGTTTGATTTAGATCTTCTCTCCCATTATCCAGCAAACGTCCCTCCTTCTCCAAACGATACCAGAGAGCCGTATTGGGTAGCGCCTGCAACATTCCAAACAAAGCCGTAGGAATGGCAGCATCTTCTACAAACCTGACAATGCGAGAAGCAGCTCCTTTTTTTTCTCCATCAAAACCAATAATAAAACCCGCCATCGGACGCAAACCCGCCCGAATAATTTTATCCACGGTTTCTGTTAAAGAAGAGCGAGTATTTTGGAACTTTTTCGTCAGTTCCAAACTATCTTCGTCTGGAGTTTCTATTCCTAAAAATACCCCATCGAAATAACACTCCACCATCAAATTCATCAACTCTTCATCCGCCGCTAAATCCACCGATGCTTCCGTATTGAAACGGAAAGGATATTGGTGTTCTTTTTGCCAAGCTTTTAACTCTTTTAACAACAACTTAACGTTACGCTTATTGCCGATAAAATTGTCATCCACCATAAAAACTCCCCGACGCCATCCCAGTTCGTAAAGGCAATCTAATTCCTTCAAAAGTTGAGCGGGAGTTTTGGTTCGAGGTTTGCGACCGTAGAGAACGATAATATCGCAAAACTCGCATTGGAAGGGACAGCCTCGGGAAAATTGAACCGACATCGAGTCGTAGGCATCTAATTCTAATAAGTCGTAACGGGGAACCGGAGTTGTGCTAACGTCCGGTTTTTCTGCGGTTCTAAAAATGCCTCTTGTTTCGCCATTTTTGATAGCTTCGACAAACATCGGCAGGGTAATTTCCCCTTCGTCTAAAATTAAAAAATCTGCCCCCGCCGCTTCTGGTTCTTTTGGCATGGAAGTAGGGTAGGGGCCGCCGACTGCTACTAATTTACCCCGCCGCTTGGCTTCCAGAATTTGGTCGAGAAGGTCATTTTTTTGTACTATCATTGCCGATAAAATGACTAAATCCGCCCATTCCCATTCTGCCTCGGTGGCGGGGCGAATGTTGCGATCGACGAGTTTAAATTCCCATTCTTGGGGTAAAATTGCCGCTACGGTAATTAAGCCTAAAGGTGGTAATAGAACTTTGCGGTTTACTAATTCTAGAATTTTGTTGTAAGACCAAAAGGTAGGCGGAAAAATGGGATAGTTTAATAAAACTCGCATTGGATTTTAAACCTCTATGTTGTTAAAAATTGCTGTTGTTTAATGCGTTAATTTGTTTGAGAAAAAAATGACGCGATCGCGACCTTCTAATTTGGCTTGATAAAGCGCCCTATCTGCCCAAGCAATTAACTTCTCTTCTAGCATATCGGAATCGGGAATTACGCTAGCAACCCCCAGACTGAGGGTGACATATCGATCGATTTGAGAGCCGGGATGTTCGATCGCTCTAGCTTTCACCTCAGTATTAATTGTTTCTGCTAGGCTAACTGCACCTTTTAAATCGGTATTTGGTAATATTATCGCGAATTCTTCTCCTCCGTAACGAGCTACTAGATCTGCCGGACGTTTAATTGTTTCCTTAAGAATTTGCGCCACTTGTTTGAGACATTCATCTCCTTTTTGATGTCCGCAGGCATCGTTATAGAGCTTAAAAAAATCGAGATCGCATAAAATTAAAGAGAGGGGGGATTTTTCCCTTGCCAGTCGCCTCCATTCTAAATTCAGGAACTCATCGAAGCGCCGACGATTGGCCACACCCGTCAAACCATCCAAAGAAGCTAGCTCTTGCAATTGCTTATTGGCCATTTCTAGCTTTTTGGCCAACTCTTGAAGTGCCACCATCGCCCGATGAGACTCGATTAAACGCTTTACTCTCTGTTGGAGGACTGGCCAATGAATCGGTTTGGTAACATAGTCCCTGGCCCCTACGTCAAAGGCCCGATCCACCGAGGTTTTATCATCCAAACCGGTAATCATCAGTACTGGGGCCGGATATGGTTCGCCGAGTTGGTGTAGTTTGGTGCAACAAGTAAAGCCGTCCATTATCGGCATCATCGCATCCAGCAGGACGAGGTCTGGTTTTTGCTGGCTGTAGGCAATTAAACCTTGTTCTCCATCCCCTGCCTCTGTTATTTTATAGCCTGCTTTTTGCATGGCTACGCGAACCTGCGTCCTCATCATTCTGTCGTCTTCGACGATGAGGATTAGGGGTGCTTCTGAGGATGATAAATTTAGACTTGACATATTGACACGATTGTGGTAAGCACTCTGAAAACGATTATAAACGAGACATAGTTCATCTTAACCTTATTTAGGAGTTGCTGAATAACCCAAAAGCTTGACCCTCGTAGGTAATAGGTAATTAAGTTAGGACTTACGCACCCATAGCGTATTTTTGTCATTGCGAGCCAAACTTGCGCAATCTCAAACGTCTACTTTTCCTTATTAGCAGTAAATTTTCATTAAACTATAGCTTTTTGGATTAGCACAGTTTGTCCTACTAACAAATACAAGCCCCATCTAATAAATAAACAAGCAAAGTTACTTATTGACAAACTAAAATTTAGCAGCTAGGATAGAGAAAGATTAAGCAGAAAAAAAATACCATAACAACTCTTAATCAAGAAGCAAATCAATGGATAGTGTATTATTCAAACCCGCTACATACGCAGTGGGGAAACAACCTCTGGATTTAGTGGTGGCGGACTTCAATAGAGATAAATCCCTAGATATTGCCGTCGGTAACGGGAACACATCTGACAAAGGTAAAAGCGATGTTTCCTTATTATTAGGCTTTGGGGATGGCAACTTTACGGACGAACTTACCTATAACGATCGCGCTGGATCGGCAGCGATCGCCACTGCCGACTTCAACAAGGATAAATTACCCGATATCGCTTTCTTGGATCCATTCGGAGTAGCTGCCATACTTAAAAGCAGTGGCGACGGTGAATTTACCGAAATATCTGCCGTCGCTACCATTCCCAGGGAGTTCGGCGGCATTCCTACGGAGCTGGTAGTGGAGGATTTTAATGGAGATGAGATGCCCGATGCGATCGTAGCTCACTTCTTAGGGGCCTACAACCCTAGTCTTAACTCCTACCTCTCCGTGCTATTAAATAATGGAGACGGTACTCTTAAAGAAGCTGCTAACTTTGTTGAGGTCGGTCAAAATGCCGCAGCGATCGCTTCTGGAGACTTCGACGGAGACGACGAACCAGATTTAGCAGTTGCCAACGCGGGTTCTGGTAATATCTCCATAGTGCTAGGTAATGGAGACGGCACTTTTGGCGATGCCCAAAATATTGATATAGGGGAAGACCCCAGAGATCTGGCCGTTGGAGATTTCAACGGAGATAACAAACCAGACCTAGTAGTTGCCAAGGCAGGGGAGGGCACTATTGATGTTCTACTCAATAAGGGCGACGGTACTTTCGGCGATGCGGTTAAGGTAGCTGATGTAGAAGCGGTAAATCGAGTTCTGGTCGGAGATTTCAATGGAGATGGCGTTGCCGATATCGCAGTCCGAACCCGAGTTTTTCTCGGAAAAGCAGATGGTACCTTTGAGGCAGATGCCAAACTTCCAGACAAAGGTTTCCCCAGCGCGGCGGCGGACTTGAACGATGACGGTCAACAAGACTTGGTATTGACGAACACTGCAAATAACGAAATTTCGGTATTGCTCAACGTTACGAAGGAAAAAGTACAAAAGGTAATTAAGGGAACGCCTAAAGGGGAACGTTTGGATGCCCCTTACGAACTCAATACCTATATTTTAGGTTTTGGCGGCAACGACGACATCGTAAGTTATGACGGCGATGACACCCTCGATGGGGGTAGCGGCAACGACGCACTTCGCGGCGGTCCCGGGGATGACTCTCTTGTGGGCGGCGAAGGCAACGACTACCTCTCCGGCGGACACGACGAACAAAGCGATACCGGGCAAAATACCCTGGACGGCGGTCAAGGCAACGACACTCTCTACGGTAGCGATCGCGAAACTCTCATCGGCGGCCAAGGAGACGATATTTATCAACTAATCATTCCAGATGCAGTAGCAGGCAGTATCATAGAAGATGTCGCCGGTGAAGATACTTTAGAACTGTTTTATCAAAACATCGATTTAAGTATTGGTTTAAAAGCCGATACTACCGGTGTAGAAAAAGAAGGTACGGATTTAATAGTGGACCTCAACCAAGATGGCAAGACAGTAGCAAAAGACGACCTGACCATTAAAAACTTTTTCGACGAGTCGGGCACTAAAGCGGGCATCGGTTTAATCGAGAACTTAAACAATCTTTCTGGTAGCGATATTATCAAGGCTTGGGCAAAGAATAAACCGGAACCAAAAGGAGAGATAGTCGGTACCCAAGAGAGCGATCGCCTTTCTGGCAGTAACGACAGCGACACCATCGAAGGTCTAAAAGGTCGCGATACTCTCGAAGGTCTCGGTGGAGACGACATTCTCGACGGCGGCAAAGGCAACGACATTTTAACTGGTGGCGGCGGCAAGGATAAGTTTGTGTTTAATAGCAAACGGTCTTTCCGCAGTCGCGATGTCGGAGTGGATACCATCGAAGACTTTATTCTCGGAGAAGACAAAATCGTTCTCGATCGCACCACCTTTAAGAAAATCAAAGGTAGCACCTTGCAGAATCGCGATTTTGAAATAGTCGATCG
>CAZUCT010000127.1:0-20495 GCA_964619285.1 uncultured bacterium
AAGTTCGTAGTAATCGCGGAGCGCGATAAAGTTCGTAGTAATCGCGGAGCGCGATTTAACAAGGCTTAAATAAATCGCTAAAGCGATTACTACAAACAGGGATTACTGCAAACATCCCTGCTTGAAGATTTTCACCTTTTGTTATAGACTTAAAACCGTCTTTTCCTCTAAAATCTAAATTATCTAAATATGGCCAAAATATTAGACGGTAAAGCCTTAGCCAACAAAATTAAAGCCGAACTGCAAGAGAAGGTCAAGTCCTTGGAACCCCAAATAGGGCGATCGCCCGGACTGGCAGTATTAATGGTAGGAGACAACCCCGCCAGCGCGGTTTACGTTAGAAATAAAGAAAAAGCCGCTGCCCGAGTAGGCATAACTTCATATAGTAAAAACTTTCCCGTCGAAACCACAGAAAAAGAATTAATAGAAACCATCCAACAGCTAAATCAAGACCCGCGAGTGGATGGAATTTTATTACAATTGCCCGTGCCAAAACACCTAGACCCCACCTCCTTACTCTACCAAATAGCTCCGGATAAAGATGTCGATGGACTCCACCCCATAAATATGGGCCATCTAGCCAGGGAAGAGAAAGGCATACGCAGTTGTACGCCCCTGGGAGTGATGCGCTTGTTGGAGGAATATGGCATCGAATGCTGGGGCCAAGATGTTTTAGTCGTGGGCAAGAGTATTTTGGTCGGTAAGCCCATGTCTTTGATGTTATTAGAAGCCAATAGCACCGTGACGGTGGCTCATATAGAAACTCGGGATTTGGGGGCCATCTCCCCAGGGGCGGATATTATTATCGTAGCGGCGGGTTGCCCCAGCCTCATTACTGCAGACATGGTTAAGCCCGGTGCCGTGGTGGTAGATGTGGGTATTAATCGAATTACGGACTACGAAGGTAATAGTAGGTTGGTGGGAGATGTGGATTTTGAAGGAGTCGAACCCGTGGCCGGGTTTATTACGCCAGTTCCAGGAGGGGTCGGGCCCATGACCGTAGCGATGTTGTTACAAAATACCGTCGATCGCTGGTCGTCTAATATTAATTAACAATTAACAATTAACAATTAGCAAAAATCGATTTTTTAAAAGGTGATTTGCTGCCCCTAGCAATCCCTTTTTGTAATACCTAATGAAAGGGAATAAGCTATGACTCATCCAAAAAACTTTGACGAATTTTTATCTGCTTTCTTTGGAATTTTCAGCCAAAGAAGTTTTCGCGGTGCCGATTTTTTGAGTTATTTAAACCGTTCGCACGACGAACGAAGCGGAGACGAAGCATCTATAGTTGATACTGCGATAGTAAGTCCGCTTTTAGGGTTATTGGGCTTTGAGCCAGGAGAACGGGTTTATAATGAGCAGCATTTGGGCGATATCCCTGACTTTGCACCCAGGGATGCGATCTATGGAACTTGTTTCATTGTCGAGGACAAGAATACGTCACTGTCCCTGACCTTTGATTTAAGCGATTCCGATAGCCACCTCTCCCAACTTAGAAGCTATATGCGGTCGCGGGGCATTTCCTTGGGTTGGCTGACCAACGGCAAGCAGTTGACTGCGTGGCGATTTAGCGACTGGGATCGTCGCCAAAGTCTTATCGATTTAGATGTTATAAGTGCGATTCAACAGTGGAATCGGGGAGGAGTCTCTACGCTGTCGGAAGCGATCGAACGGGGGTTGCACGATTTGTTCGATCTGTTTCGTAAAGAAGCATTCACCAGTCTGGAACGGCTAGAGGCAGAACTGGCATTGGACGAGGAAGAGTGGCAGCGGCAAGCCCTACCATTGGGAAATGGCAGCGGCAACGAACCTGTATTAGTGGAAGCATTGCGGTCCCTCGTTCTAGAGCTTCAACGCAATGCAAGACGCTTGCTGGCGGAACAGTTGGCTCGCTATGCAGAGTACCAGGATAAGGCAAACAGAATTACCGATAATGCCGCTGCAACTGCTATTCAAGAAATTCGGGGGTTGCGAGAAAAGGTATTGACTCGTGTAAACGAGAATAAGAGTTTAGTCGATTTTAGCGATCGCGATTTGGAGGCGATCGAAGCAATTTTAAAGCGGCTAGAACAGGATGCCAGAGCTTACATCAGTCCGAAAGAAGTATTTGCCGAAATTTTAGCAATTTTAAATGAGGCATTCGATCGCAAACACGCAAACAAAGCAAAACGACCCAAGCGACCATCCACATTGTCCGCAGGATATGGACCCCTCAACGACGCGCTCAAACCCTACGTCGAAAAAGTGTTTGCCTGGCATCAACGCCAAGCAACTCTTCGGCAGGATTACCAGGCAGAAATTAGAGTCCATGACGATTACATGGTTTGGACTGCTTTAGTAGAGGAAACCATGTTAGGAGGATTAAAAGAGAGTCAGCGACAAGATGAATTTGCCTTGCAAGCGGCCTACGTTGTTTTCATCCGATTGTTACTGCTGCGAGTTTGTGAAGATAAAGGAGTTTTTCCCCATCGGTTTGTTTCCGATGGTGGGGTAAAGCGCTGGCAGGAAGATATCCAGCGGTATTGGGTATTTGCGACGGGCAATCCCTACAGTCCTTTGCTAGATATGGCATATAAAAACGCCCAGAATATCTACGCTCACTTTTTTACGGGAAGGGAGTTATTTAATTGGTTTGTGCTGGAGAAAAAAGAATTGATAATGACGCTGTACCAGCTCGGTCGCTTCAATTTTGCCGGGGTAGATTCGGATATAGTAGGAACGGTTTACAGCACTTATGTTAACCGTGAAGAAAAGAAGGACAAGGGACAGTATTACACGCCGCCAGCAATTGTCAATTACATTCTCGATGAAGTGGGATATCAAACCGGACCGGGGATTGTTGGTTCTAACAAACGTCTAATAGATCCGGCTTGCGGCAGCGGTTCGTTTTTGGTGGCGGCAGCAAAAAGGTTAGTGGAAACTTACAAAGGCAATGGGGAGGAAATTGAGGATCCCGCTTCAGTTTTAGACCGGGTACAAAACAATCTTTACGGCTTCGACCTTAACCCGTTTGCTTGTTACTTGGCAGAAGTAAATTTGCTGATTCAAGTCTTGGATTTGGTGAAGCTAGCAAATGACCGAGGTCAACGTACAAAAATCGATCGCTTTAACATTTTTAACGTCGATGCCCTAGCTCGTCCCACGGGAAGCTATCGTTCTCTGATGTTCAATACATTGATTGCCCGGGAAAGCGATCGCGCAGACCAGATTAAAAGCAGATCCCCCAACACGCCTTATGCCAATGGCTTTGCATTTATAGTTGCGAATCCTCCTTATGGTGCTAGTTTGAGCGATGAATATAAGAACGTACTTAAGTCCGATTATTCAGATGTCTTTTTCGGTCAACCCGATACTTATGTATTCTTTCTCAAACTCGGAGTCGAACTCTTAGCCACTGAAGGAAAACTGGGTTTCATTACGCCTAATACTTATTTAATGGGCAGCAATACTGCGGCTTTGCGTAAGGTTTTGTTAGAGGCAGGACGAATCGAGCAAATTGTAGATTTGCCCCAAGGAATCTGGTCCGATGTTAATGTCGATTGTGTTTTGCTATTTCTAACCCAGGAAACTAATGAGGAACGGCGTAAAACACAACAGCCACAAATCAATTTTTTAGGATTGCGAGATACCCTCGATAAATTAACAGCAAGAAATTGGAACGAGACAATTCAGCAGCAACAATCTCGATGGTTGGAAAATCCCAAAAATGAGATCGATATACGCTACGATTCGCTAATGCAGGAAATAGAAGATGTCTGTCTTATTCAAGTGAAGGGTAACGGAGCTCGGCAAAAAGTTTTGCGCTTAGGAGACGTGACTGAAAGCAATCAAGGAATTATTGTTTATAAGACAAAAGCTGAAAGTCAGGCTAATCTATATATTAAAGAACGAAGAAACGTTCCCTCTAATGAAACTGACTGGCACCCTTTGCTTGACAGCACTAGCTTTGTGGGACGGTATCAATTGCGGTGGGGCGAACAACAGCCATATTTGAAATACGGCGATTGGCTTTGCCGTTCTCGCGAACGGAAATATTTTGATTCTCCTAAAATTATACTGGTTCGGTTAAGGAATAAAGCTCTAAAAAGGCGTCTTGTGGCAACGTTTGATGATACTGGGTTTTATAACAGAGACAACTTTAATAATATAATTCAGGAAAATACAAGCTATGCGCTTAAGTATTTGTTGGCTTTGTTTAACTCATCCGTTTTAAATCATTGGTATAGAAATCGATTTGACAACGTTAATATCAACCCCAAAACTTTCCGTCAACTCCCTATCTATCCTGCCGATGCTGAAACTCAAGCCGAGTTAGTCGAAAAAGTCGATCGCATTCTGGCAAAAAATAAAGAAATCAATGAGTTTCGAGAACAAGGCTACGTCATTCGCAAACAAAGAGATGGTAATATCCAAATCGAAATTCCCTACGATCGCCTCCTAACTGAAATCCAACAAAACAACCCCAACTTTCCTACTCTAACTTTGTTTGATGCTAAAGCCGTAGGCTTATTTGCTATTCCAGAACGCTGTAATTTGCGAGTCACAATTAGCAGCAACGTTTATATTCCCCATCGCTATCCCACCAGCGTTGTCTTGCGTCATAATAAACTCTGGCTTGTTGCCGACAACGATAAGATTAGACGCTATCTACTCGGTAGCATAAAACTTCCTCAGTGGCAGGGTCAAACCTGGGACGAAATTAAAAATCGGGCAACCATACCAGCGGAAATTAAAGACCTAGATGCCTTCTTTGCTGCCGAAGAAAAACGACGTACAGAGATTCAAACTCTTCTCGATGAAGTCGTTCAAATTGATGCAGAAATTGACGAAAAAGTTTTAGATTTGTATGGTATTGCCGACCCGATATATCGTCAGCGCATTCTTAGAAGTGCGGCGATATCGGCAGAAGATGAAACCAACACGGCCCAAGTTTTAGAAGAAAGCTCGGAAGAAGAATAAGGTAAGATGCAGCGATCGCCCCGAAACTTGCATCAACGAACCCATGCCGTAGTTCGGCAAGGCCCTTTTCTTCTAAAATCTAATTTTTCCAATCGTGGCCAAAATATCAGACGGCAAACCCTTGGCCAAAAAGACTAAAGCCCCGTCGATGGACTCCAACCCGCGAATACAGGCCAATTGCTCTGAGGCGCAATAGAAGTTGGGAATGGGGAATGGGAAATTCCTTTTTACCCAAAATCTTTTGCCTTCTATTGCCTCTTGCCTCTTGCCTCTTGCCTGCTTGTGCCGTAAAATCGATCTTGCCAACTGCCCACAAACTAATCAAATCAAATGCTGTCTGAGTCTAAACTAGAAACCACTTTTGACCTCAAGGCTTACTTGGCCCAACGAAAAGCGATGGTTGACTTGGCCCTCGATGAGTCGCTGCCGATGGCCTATCCCGAGAAAATCTACGAGTCGATGCGCTACTCGCTGCTGGCGGGTGGCAAGCGGGTGCGCCCTCTGTTGTGTTTGGCGAGTTGCGAACTGATGGGGGGAACTATAGACATGGCAATGCCTACTGCTTGTTCTTTGGAGATGATTCATACTATGTCTCTCATCCACGACGACTTACCGGCGATGGATAATGACGACTATCGAAGAGGTAGATTAACCAATCATAAAGTTTATGGAGACGATATCGCTATCCTTGCTGGCGATGGCTTATTGAGTTATGCTTTTGAGAATGTCGCCGATCGCACGGAGAACGTACCGCCGCAACAAGTGTTAAAGGTTATCGCTTATTTAGGTAAGGCTGTAGGTGCAGAAGGTTTGGTGGGCGGTCAGGTGGTAGATTTGGAATGTGAAGGAAAACCGGACGTATCGGAGGAGACTTTAACTTATATTCATACTCACAAAACCGGGGCGCTTTTACAAGCTTGCGTAGTTTGTGGGGCGCTTTTAGCTTCGGCTTCGGAGGAAGATTTACAACGCCTATCTAGTTACGCCCGCAATATCGGTTTGGCGTTCCAGATCGCAGACGATATTCTGGATGTTACCGCAACCACCGAAGAGCTAGGAAAAACGGCGGGTAAGGATCTGCAAGCCCAAAAGGCAACTTACCCCTCTATTTGGGGCTTGGAGAAATCGAGAGAGCAAGCCCAAAAGCTGATTGCCGATGCTAAATCAGAATTAGAAGTTTTTGGGGAGAAGGCTACGGCTTTGGTGGCGATCGCGGATTTTATTGTTAGTCGCAGTAACTAGGAGTGCTAATAGTATGGAAAATTTTAGCGATATTTTAAATAACTACGTTCTTTGGGTTGCCCTGCTAGCCTGCGCGATCGCCCAAATCTTAAAAGTTATCGTCGAGCTTACCGTTGCGGGTAAAGTCAAAGTGCAGACTTTGGTTACTACTGGCGGAATGCCTAGCGCTCATTCGGCTTTGGTATCGGCTTTGGCGACGGCTGTCGGGCAGACCATGGGATGGGGGAGTCCGGAATTTGCGATCGCCTGTATGTTTGCGGTTATCGTCATGTACGATGCCGCCGGAGTCCGCCAAGCAGCGGGCAAACAAGCTCGCATTCTCAATCAAATTATCGACGAGTTTTTCGGCGAAGACCATCATTTTAACGAACAGCGCCTCAAGGAGTTATTGGGGCATACTCCAGTGCAGGTTTTCGCCGGTTTGGCCTTGGGCGTTTTTGTTGCCTGGGCTGCCGGGTATTAGGAGGACTTTCGGAGACAAGGGGACGCGGGGACGCGGTGACGCGGGGATGTCTCCCCTTCTCCGTGTCTCCCCTTCTGGTGCGTCTCCCCTTCTCCGTGTCTGGTGCGTCCATCCAGGTTGAGTGGGAGAATCTGTTGGCATCTGGTGAAACCCGGTTTTTTGAAAAAACCGGGTTTCTTGAGAAGTTAGGATTATGAGAATTATCGGCGATCGCCGCTACTGCCAAGGGCGTAGCAATTAGGCAGGCTAATAATAAGATTTTAGGAAGTTTCATAAGTAGGAGTGCCAAATTAATTAGACACCGAACAGACAAGATGTTTGTTCTACGGGGAAAATTTTCTGCAAATATTTTTGCCTACCTACTTAGTCGTGCCAAATTAATTAGACACCGAACAGACAAGATGTCTGTTCTACGGGGAAAATTTTCTGCAAATATTTTTGCCTACCTACTTATTTGGGAATGGGGAATTGGGAATGGGGAATTAAGCAGATAACAGGCAGGATGCCCGTTCTACGTTCCCATTAACAATTAACAATTGACAATTGACATCTAACTTCCCATATTCCGCTTCATTCTTTCCAACTCTTCCTCCGTTTCCCAGCGTCTAAACTGTTCTTCCAAGGGGTCTCCCGCACCTGGAGTCGAGCCAAAAGAGCGACCTCGATCCCAAGCCTGAGTTTCCCAGGGTTGTGTCTTTCTCGCATAACGTTGTGCCTCTACTTCCCTAGCTTTTATCTTCACCTCCTCCCTGCGTTGGTAAACTTGTTTGTAGAGTTGTTTGGCCTGTTGGATGCGTTCCTTGCAGCCGCGCATTTGCCCCCACTGTTGATTCCCTTGCCGCAACAATTCTGCCTCTCTTTCTTGAGCGGCACGGGCTAGATCTTCTCTATTGGCAGTTCTCGCTTTATCCACCCGAGCGTGCCAGCGCTTGACTTCTTGGGCGGTGGCGAGAATATCTTGTTCTAATTTTTTCTCCTGTCGCTGCAAGTCGGCAATTAATCGCAAGGTGTCGTCTTCCTGTTCCCGCAGTTGTTCCTCTAGAGCCTGCAGCTCCAAATGAGGATTGTTGCGCAGAAATTCTTCTAGTCTGGTTTCCAGAAATTTACTAAAATCGTCAAATAAGCCCATAACAATTAATAAAGGTAGGCAATAGGCAAGAGGCAATAGGCAATACGAGGCAAAAGGCAATAGGCAATAGGCAAAAGAAGGGAGTCAAGTAAAATCTTTTTTTTGCCCCTAAAACTTCTTCCCTATTACCTACTCTTGCCTCTTGCCTCTTGCCTCTTGCCTTTCTTAAAACTGTTCTCCAACAAAGACGGAGCGAATTTCTCCGTTGCGGCGCATGGTAGCTTCGCCTTCGGCTATTTCTACCAACATCCAGCCGCTAGCGCCGACGCTTTCGCCAACGTAAACTCGACGGGCGACACCGTTAATTTCAAATAAAGCAGCAGAGCGATCGCCTAATTCCAACACCCCCACTAAAGTATGAGTGTAATTTGGTATCGTTCTTAAGGCTACGGTTTCCGATACCATTACTGGTGGAGGTGGAGGCAAGGGAGCTAGTGACGGCAGTTCCACTGGTTGCTCGGTCTTTTTTACTTCCGATTGCGTTTCTGCTTTTGCCTCTGCAGTCTCGTTAGCTGCCACTGGCGATGGTTTAGTTTCCGGCTGCGCTTGAGCTTTTGTCTCCGCCGGTTTAGCTTCCGGCTGCGCTTGAGCTTTTGTCTCCGCCGGTTTGGTTTCCGGCTGCGCTTGAGCTTTTGTCTCCGCCGGTTTGGTTTCCGGCTGCGATCGAGCTTTTGTCTCCGCCGGTTTGGTTTCCGGCTGCGATCGAGCTTTTGTCTCCGCCGGTTTAGTTTCCGGCTGCGCTTTTGCCACTGGTGCCGGGGCGGGTGCCGGTGCCGGAGGTGGATTATAATTAACCACCACCGGTATCGGTTGAGGCGAAGGGGGAATAACCACCACCTGAGTAGGAGGAATAGTTAGCGGAGGTCTCGCCGCTTGAGCTTCTATGAGATCTGCGATGCGGTTTAAAGGCAGCAGCAGACTGCTGAGGTTTTGGGTGGGGGAAGCGTTCACCGGAACCTTTGGTAATTCCGAGGGGGGCGGCGGTATTGGTACTGCCGGTGCGATCGCCGGCGAATTAGTTCCGGTTGTTTTCGGTTGTTTGTCTAATAGTTCTAGCGATCGCTCTAGATAATCTGCAAACTTCACATCTGCCTCTACTTTCGGATTTGTTGGGGCTTCCACCTCTGGGGCGGTAGGGCTGAAATATTTCACTACTCCCTCTATACCCCCTTTAGTTGCCAGCAACAGCGACAAGCTAATTACCAAAGAAGCAAACGCCGCCCCCAACAGTATTTTCTCTGCCGATTGACTCTCTTCCTTTAACTTTAGTTGCGCCAAAGCAGCGGCCTTGGCCTCTTCTTCTCTTTGTTTTACCAGAGCCTCTGCTGTGGGCATCCTTTGCGGTAGAACGATCTGGGGAACTTTTATCGGTTTTAGGGAGAGAAATTCCGGTTTTACAGATTCCGCAGGCAGTCTAGTACCTCCTTCTAATACTTTATCTACATCTTGGAATAACTCGTCGATGGATTTCTCGACGAAAGTATCTACCGAGAATTGTTCTTGTAGTTTTAGCTCTGGGGAGCCGGTTTTAGTTTGTTGTTTGTTTCTCATATTGTCTAACATAATTTTTTGTTAACTACTAGAGAGTCCGCCCGCGTATCCTCTTGGTATCTCAGAAACCCGGTTTTTCTAAGAATACCTTCGCCATTTTCTTGTAGGTCGTGCGGACCTCCGTGGAACCCGACGTATTTGTTGGGTTCCACTTCGGTACGCACAACCTACGAATGGTATTTTTTTATTTTGGCGAAGGTATTGTCTAAAAAACCGGGTTTCTTAAATTTTAGAACCCCCTTTTTTTTGACATCCTCCATTTTAGATCGTTGCTCGTGCCAATTGGGCGCATCCCAAGAATGCCAATTTCATACCGTTATGCTACTTCAACTCGCCCAACTTTGAGCTAAATCTGCCAGGAAACCTAGCGGCCAAAATTCTTTTACCTTTCGTCTTCTATTTCCTGACAAATTTTGTCCAGGGCCGCCCTTGGCTCTTCTGCCTGGGTAATTGGCCTGCCGATAACTAGATAGTCTGCACCCGCTTTTATGGCCTTGGCCGGAGTTAGCGATCGCTTCTGGTCTCCCTTTGCGGCCCAACTCGGTCTTACCCCCGGACACACTAAAAGAAAATCGTCCCTACAGACTCGCCGCAATTCTGCCACTTCTTGGGGGGAGCAAACTGCTCCTGCCAAACCGCTTTCTTCTGCTAATAAGGCCATATTTAAAACATATTCTGACAGTTCCAGAGGAATTTTGAGATCGAAGGCTAAATCTTGACTGGTTAAGCTGGTTAGTATGGTAACTGCTATTAATTTTGGTGGGGCTTTATCTGCTGCAGCCGCCCCTTCTTTCCCTGCAGTTTGTGCTGCTTTTAGCGCTTCTCTACCCGCTGTTGCGTGAACTGTAATTAAATCCACTCCGTAACTTCCCGCCACCCGACAAGCACCCGCCATCGTATTTGGAATATCGTGGAGTTTTAAGTCGAGAAATATTCTTTTTTCCCGTTCTTTTAGCTTAGTTAAAATTGACGGACCGCAACTAATAAATAGTTCGAGACCGACTTTCCACCAGTTAACTTCTGGCAGTTTTTCTGTTAGAGCGATCGCCTCTTCTTCCGTGGCGACATCTAAGGGAACGATAATTTTATTTAGTGACATTTTTATTTTTGGTAATGGGGAATGGGGAACCGTTTCAGAGTTTTTTTCGAGTTTTATAACTTTTGACAAAACGCCAACAGATTGCTATAACAACAGTCATAAATCTCCCAATCTTTCTAAATTTTTCAAATCTGCTTTAAACTCTTCAACATCATAATTAACGCAAATGCCTCTGCTAGCT
Source organism: uncultured bacterium (assembly GCA_964619285.1). Lineage (GTDB taxonomy): Bacteria > Cyanobacteriota > Cyanobacteriia > Cyanobacteriales > Microcoleaceae > CALKCV01. Next base: position 10,628 of record CAZUCT010000127.1, read on the forward strand.
ATTTCTTTTTGAAACTGAATTAAATCCATGCCAGCAAGGCGGCGTGCTTTACCCATACTAAGTTTTTTTTCTTGGTAAAGGGCCATGGCTATTTCTAGTTTTAACTCTGCTTCGGATACGCCAGCAGCTAGAATAATATCGTCGGGAATTGCTAGGTTCATAATCTTTTATTTATTTGGCTCTTTTTGAAATTAAAGCAGTTTTTCTCAATTTTTAGATAACAGTTGCGTCAAAAATTAGTTTTCCTCTTTAACTATATTTCAGAAGCGATCGCCTCGATAATTTCTGGCGGTATCATGGGATTTAACCCTGGTATTTCACGAAAATGAATAATGTTATAAGTTGCAAAATAATCAATATTTGATTCTAAAATTAATGCAGCCAGAGCTCCGGTCAAGTATTCTCAGAAACCCGGTTTTTTCAAAAAACCGGGTTTCTTGACCGGCTTTATTACTCTTTCAAACGGACAAAATTCTTTTTTCCTACTTGTAAAACCTTGCCGTTTAATTCCGTTGGAGAATCAAAACTTAAAAAAGGATCCTCCAGGCGATCGCCATCCAACCTAACCGCCCCACCTTGAATCTTTTTCTTAGCTTCGTTACCGCTTTTACACAAACCGCTGGCGCTTACTATCGAAAATAACTTAGCAGGAAAATCCACCGAATCTAAAGAAAACTCCGGCACGGAATCGGACTCTTTTGTTACCCCTTTTCCTACCAAATCTAAAGCAGCTTTTTGTGCTTTTTCGGCTTCTTCTTTACCGTGGTATTGACTGACAATATCAACCGCCAAAAGCTTTTGTCGATCGCGGGGATTTTCTGGCAGAGTATTGAGGGGTAAATTAGTTAGCAATTCAAAATACTCTTCTATTTGAGAATCCGCAGTTTTTTCTAATTTAGAATACATCGTCAAAGCATCCTCAGACAAAGCCACATAATTGCCCAAAGACTTCGACATTTTCTGAACTCCATCAGTCCCCAACAAAATCGGCATTAACAAACCAAACTGGGGCGTTTTGCCAAAATACCGTTGCAAATCTCGTCCCACAGCAATATTAAACTTTTGGTCCGTACCGCCCAACTCCACATCGGCCTCCACCGCCACCGAATCATAACCCTGCATCAGAGGATAGAGGAACTCGTGGAGAAAAATAGGATTCTCCTTTTGGTAGCGATCGCTAAACCCCTCCTTAGCTAGCATCTGCCCCACAGTCATCGTCCCCAAAAGCTCCAGAATTTTGGCCAAATCCAACTTAGAAAGCCATTCAGAGTTATAGCGAACTTCCAGACGTCCCGGCGTGTCAAAATCGAGAATGGGACGGAGCCGATCCAGATAAGTTTTAGCATTTTCGATCGCCATGTCTGAGGTTAACTGACGTCTGACCTCCGATTTACCTGTCGGATCTCCGATCCTTGCGGTAAAATCTCCTACGATAAGAACTGCAGTATGTCCCGCATCCTGAAATGCCCTTAACTTGCGCATCGGGATGCTATGTCCCAAATGAAGTTCGGCCCCAGTAGGGTCGATACCCAGCTTGACTCGCAAAGGTCTGTCTGTTTTAGTCAGTCTTTGAAGCAAGTTTTCGTCTGGGTCTTCTGAGTCGGGGCGATCGGGAAAAATTTCGCTAATTCCCCGCTTTAGCCATGTAAAATTATCCGTCATTTTCTATTTTCGGTTTAACTTTTATAGGAAGGCAAAAGGCAAAAGGCAAAAGGCAAGAGGCAAGAGGCAACAAGCACTCTTGTTAGAGCCAACTAAGGAGTCGCGCCAAAATAAACTACCAGATGAAGGAAAATCGTAGGTCGGGCCGAAGTGAAACGCAGCCCAACAAGTCGGTACCTTATTACTACGCAAGTCCTAACAACTAAAAATTAAAATTAGAGAGGTCAAAATGTCAAGCAACGTAATTAGAAGACAAGAACAAAAGGCATCGGTCAACCCCACGCCAGTCTTTAACTTCGTCCAATCTGTCAGCAAAGTAACCGCCGGCACCATCCTGGGCATGACCATGCTAACCAGTTCCGTAGTTGCCGGCGGTCTCGTAGGTCTGGCCATCAGTTTCCGGAACCTGCCAGACGTTCGAGTTTTAGAGAGCTACGTCCCCTCAGAAACCACCCACATTTACGACATCAACGGCAAACTCTTAGACAGCATCCACGACGAGGCCAACCGAGAAGTAATTCCCCTCGACGAAATATCTCCCCACCTCAAACGGGCCGTTCTCGCCATTGAAGATAGCAACTTTTACAGTCACCCCGGCATTTACCCCATCGGTATTATCCGGGCAATGGTCGCAAACTTAGAGCAGGGGGAAACCGTAGAAGGTGGTTCTACCCTGACCATGCAGTTGGTGAAAAACCTGTTTTTGTCTCCCAGAAGAGCCATCAGTCGGAAAGCAGCGGAAGCCGTTTTAGCCATTCGTCTGGAGCAGATTCTTTCCAAAAAGGAAATTTTAGAGCTATACCTCAATCAAATTTACTGGGGCCACAATTTATACGGGGCGGAAACTGCCGCTAAAAGTTATTTTAATAAGTCAGCTAGAGATTTAACCTTAGCCGAGGCCGCTCTGATGGCGGGCATGATTCCGGCACCGGAGAAATACAGTCCTTTTATTAATTATCAAAATGCCAAAGCTCGACAAGCCGTCGTTTTGGCTCGGATGAAGACTCTGGGTTGGATAACTCCCGAAGAAGAGGAAATCGCTCTCAAACAACCTCTTTTGGTGGGCAGAGTTACCTCTTTCCGGGGCAGCGAGTTACCTTTCATTACTGAAGCTGTCGTTCAGGAGTTAACCGAACGTTTCGGTCGCGATGCCGTGGTCAAAGGAGGTATGCGCGTTCAAACTACCATTGACACTCAATTCCAAAGAATGGCAGAGGAAACTGTTACCGCCTGGCACGAAATTTTTTACTATCGAGGTCTTTATCGCAATTGGGATAAGGGACAATTGGCTTTAGTAGCAGTGGATCCCCGCACGCATTTTGTAAAGGCAATGGTGGGTAGTTGGGATCGCAAAGCCAGTCAGTTTAACCGCGCCATTCAAGCTCGACGTCAGCCTGGCTCTGCTTTTAAGCCTTTTGTTTACTATACCGCTTTTGCTTCGGGTCAATACGGTCCGAATTCTACGATTATGGACAGTCCTGTTAGCTATCCCGACGGCAATGAATATTACACTCCCAGAAATTATGGTGGCGGTTTTTCTGGGGCTGTTTCTATTCGAACTGCTTTGGAATCATCCCTCAATATCCCTGCTGTTAAACTCGGTCAAGCTGTGGGACTTAATAAGGTGATTGAGGTTTGTCGCGTTCTCGGTATTAAGAGCCCTATCGAGCCGGTGATTTCTTTGCCTTTAGGATCGGTGGATCTGTCTCCTTTGGAAATGGCCGGGGCTTATGCTACTTTTGCTAATAACGGTTGGCATTCCGATACTACTTTTATCGTTCAAGTTACCGATACCCGGGGTAACGTTTTGCTCGATAATACTCCCAAGCCTAAGTTGGTTCTCAATCAATGGGCCGTGGCTTCTCTCAATCACGTTTTGACGGGAGTTATTCAACGAGGTACTGCTACTAAGGCTCAAATCGGACGTCAGGCAGCGGGTAAAACGGGTACGACTTCTTCGGAACGGGATGTCTGGTTTGTCGGCTACACCCCACAGCTTGCTACTGCTATTTGGGTGGGTAACGACGATTACAAGCCTCTTTATTATGGCGTTACTGGTGGCGGTACTGTTGCTCCGGTTTGGCGCGATTTTATGAGCCGCGCTATGAGCGGTTTGCCTGTTGAGTATTTCCCCCTCCCTTCTAAGTTTTCCGCACCTTAGAAGTTGGGAATGGGGAATTGTCCATGGGAAATTAACAATTACCTATTCCCCCAGCAACCAAATCGACAGCTATTCCCCGGCTAACTTAACCCAAGAATAAATGCTGTTTACCGCGTTAAATAACCGTTTATCTGCCGTGTAAAACTCGGCTGCAAAATCTTGCGCTAAAGCGAGATAATGAGCATCGTAAGCTGCTGGAAGTGCTAACTTTTTCGCTAGATTAAAAGGGAGCATCTCAATTTTGCATATTTATTTTCTCATGACTCACACTCATGACTCACACTCATACTCAAAAAAACCGCTTTTTGTTTGAGTACTCGTCAAGAGTAAGAGTAAGAGTATGAAATTAGCGATGAAAGGCATTTATTATTTCATAATAAAATAATGTTGGCGCTATTTTTTGGTACTTTTCTAATTCCCACTCCTGCCACAAATCTCGAAAAACAGTAGTTTCGGCGCTGTTGGTAGCCAATCTTACTACAAAACTGGCATCGATACAAACTATTTTTTTTGTCATTTTAATCCTCGTTTGCCAAGCCAGCTTGCGTTATTTGTTCGATGCGTTCTTCTCTCATTTCTCTTATTAATTCTTCGGCAGGTTTTAAAAGTTTTCCTTGCCGACGGGATTTAATTTTATCTCCGAGTTTTCGCATTTTTTCTAACGTCTCTAAATCGGAGGATAAAGGTCTTATTTCTGAGTCTAACAACTCCCGTTCTTCTTCCGAAAGGGTGCGGATTATTTGGGCTAAGGTTTTTACCAATTGTGCGTTCATAATTCATCCTTGTTGATGGGGGAATGGGGAACGGGCAATTAACAATTAACAATTAACAATTAACAATTAACAGTTAACAATTAACAGTTAAAAATTAAATATTAACAATAGACAATAGACAATTACCCATTCCCCATTACCTATTACTTTGTTTGTTCGATTTCGGCTTTCATTCGCTCTAGGGTAAAGCGCATTTGGTCGAACATTTGCTGGGGGGTCATGCCAAATTGTCCTAATTGGGTTTTTAATTGTTCGACCGTCATTTGAGCCATGAAGTCTTCGGATAATTCAAAGCGCTTCATAAATATTTTATAGCGATCCATTATCGCTTCCATTTGCTCTATATAGATTTTTTTACCTTCGCGATCGAATTTTCCGTAGTCGCTACCAAGGGCAATTAAAGATTGATAATCTTCAAACAGTTTCTTGGCTTCTTCTTGTACTATTTCTGAATCAAAAAATCCCATTGTTCTTGTATTTTTTATTTAATTGATTGGCATTTGAGTGGCAATTACCACTAACTTATTTGTTATTATTATAACCCGAGCTACGTTTATAGCCAGCCATACTTGTTTTCTTAGATCCTACCATTTTTTCCATTCTTGGCTAGAGGGAAACACAGCAATTACCGCACCTTCTCTTTGTCAATAACCGCCCTTAGATGCTCTTTGGCCAAATTTAGCCTAGTTTTGGAGCGATCGCCCCCCCTCTCAAAATACAACCCTAAATCTTAACCCAAATCGCCCAGTTTCTCTTCTTTGATGTCTTCAAATTGGAGAAAACGCCTGGTTTCCCGATACAAATTGCGCCAAAAAACATTGCTCATGCCATTACTAGAACTTCTGGGAGCTATCATTTGAGATGGCACTAAATTAATTTTGGGATAAACATAGCACCGATGACCTTTCCAAGTACCTCCCATAGCTTCCATAAACTTTTGAGGTGTTTCAATATCTGCTAATTCGTCGTTTTCTGTTAGTACGAAAAACGTGGGAACTTTCCATAAATTTCTCCTCTGTTTGGCAGCCATAACCAAGCTACCAAGATGGATAGCTCCTATTAAGGATTCAATAGGAGAATATAAACCCTCTTCCCCAAAATTTTGCTTCCAATTTAGCAACTCTCCTAAATGCAAAAAACAACTCAATTTTGGGTCGCGAATTTTTAATAAAGGAGCGTAAGCAACAACTTTTTTCACTCTCTCCGGTTCCGTTGCTGCCAGGGCTAATGCTACAGTTGCTCCCACCGATAAACCTATGGCATAAATAGGCCCTGGCATGGCTGCTAATTCTGCCAAACGAGCTCTAGCATCGATTACATATTTAACGCTTTCGCTATCGAAATAGCGGTAAAAATCTTTATCGCTTTCTCTTTCGATCGCCCAGACAAAATCTTCTAACCTTGGTTCTATTTTCAACAAACGCTCTCTTAAAAACTCTCGCTCTCTAGCAGTTGGACCGTTAAATTTATCTAAATTTTCGTCTATATTTTTGAGGTAATTTTGAAAAACTTCATCTTTTTTTATCTTCTCTTTTAGCAGCAAAGCTATCTTTGGTTTAAGACTTGCCTGGGGCCAATATTTTTCGGGAGGAATGAAGGCATGACCGGCGAGGCAAGGTTGATAAATATTAAAGCCGTTATTAAATAAAGATTGTGCCAGCAGAGACATTTGATGGGGAATAGCGCCGAAACTGTGAAACATGATAATAGTTCCTAAAATCGGCTTCTCGGGAGGATGAAATAGATAATAAGGATAGCCGCCAATGCGACGGTTAGGATGAGCGTCGATGCTGCGAATGCGAGCGTTTATTATCTTTTTTACTTGGCTAATTTCTTCGGCTTTAGGAATTATTGGAGAGGGTTTTTCTGCTCTAATTAAAGCTTTTGTTGGTAAGGAAACTTCCCTTTCTGCTACCTTTTTAAAGGGGGGAGCTAGCGGATGGTTTTTTAGCTGGAGTTGTGGTTTTTGGTCGAGCATTAATTTGTTTTGCCCCGAGGAATAATTAATAATTAATCTAGAAAAGTAATCCCGCTTATTTATTGCTTTACCATTGACAATTAGCAATTAAAAATTAACAGTTAACAAAATCTACTTATTTTTCTAAAATTAAAGTTACCGGACCGTCATTTTCTATAGATACTTGCATCATAGCTCCAAACTCGCCTGTTTCTACTTTTAAACCGCTGGCTCGCAATTTTTCTACAAACAAATTATAAAGCTCTTTTGCCATATGAGGAGAGGCGGAGCGATCGAAGGAAGGTCTGCGCCCTTTGCGACAGTCTCCGTACAAAGTAAATTGACTGACTACCAGCAGTTCGCCCTCAAGATCTAAAACGGATTTTTCCCAACGGTTAGCGTCGCTATCGGGATTGGGAAATAAACGGAGGTCGAGACATTTTCTAACCATCCAATCTAATTCTGTCTCGGTGTCATTCTCGGCTATTCCTACTAATAAATTTAATCCTTTGCCGATTTTACCGACTGTTTGACCGTCGATTTCTACTCGGGAGGAGGTGACTCGCTGGATGATGACGCGCATGATTTTTTCTGGTTTTGTAGCCAGCACTTTAGTGCTTTTTATTGTGACATTTTTTAGCACTAAAAGCTGGTTTTGTAGCCAGCACTTTACTGCTTTTTATTGTGACATTTTTTAGCACTAAAGTGCTTACTACGAACTAACTAAACGAGACAATTTTCTAACATAGAACGCAGGTTATCGAGTTCTAAATCTTGACCGATTAAAACTAATTGATTTTTGGGTTGACCTTTCCAGTCGTCGTCCTCAATGCTAAACCGCTTGCCGCTGAGGTGGAAAATATGGCGTTTTTGGCTTTCTTGGAACCAGATAATGCCTTTGGCGCGAAAGATATTTTCGCTTAATTGATTGTCTAAGAAATCTTGAAACTTTCGCAGGGAAAAGGGGCGATCGCTCAGAAAAGAAAGAGAGGTAAAACCATCATTTTCTAAATGGTCTGAATGGTGGCGATGGTGTTCGTGGTGATGGTGTTCGTGGTGATGGTGTTCGTGGTGATGTTCGCCATCGTGATGGTGATGTTCTTCTTCGTGGTGGTGATGTTCTTCTTCGTGATTGTGGGTTTCTTCTTCAGCTTGATAATATTTATCGGACTCGAATAAACCTACACTTAAAATCAACGGTAAAGGCACTTCAGAATTTTTAGTTCTGATAATCCGAGCATCTTTTTTAACATCCCGCAATTTAACTTCTAATAAATCCAGATCTGCTTCGTCAACCAAATCAATTTTATTCAGCAACATAACATCGCCATAAACAATTTGACTGTAGGCAGCTTGGCTGTTGAATAAATCCAAACTATAATTAGAAGCATCCACTACAGTAACAATGGAATCTAAGCGAGTTAAATCGCGAAGTTCGGTTCCTAAAAAGGTAAATGCTACTGGTAAAGGATCTGCCAATCCCGTAGTTTCTACGACCATGTAATCGATTTTTTCCGGTCTCTCTAAAACTTTGTAAACGGCATTAATCAAATCTTCGTTAATAGTGCAGCAAACGCAACCGTTACTCAGTTCCACCATGGTATTATCATCGTCGGTGCTAACGATTAATTCGTTGTCGATGCCAATTTCGCCAAATTCGTTGACTAAAACTGCAGTTTTGACGCCTTCTTGGTTGGAAAGAATATGGTTGAGCAAAGTAGTTTTGCCGCTCCCGAGAAAACCGGTAATAATAGTAACGGGCAAGCCCTGTTTGGGAGCATCCATTTCGGTTATCGGTTCGTTTTTAATACTTGTAGATTGCATGATTTTTTCTGTTAGTTAGTAGTAACGACTTTAGTCGTAAGTTAGTAGTAACGACTTTAGTCGTAAGTTAGTAGTAACGACTTTAGTCGTAAGTTAGTAGTAACGACTTTAGTCGTCTGAGGTCTATTAGGACGAACAACACGCCCGCCCCAAGTTTTCATTGTACATCAAAGGATAATCGGTTCAAAACTGGGCCTAGTTAATTTGACAGTAGCAGGCCCAAGGACATCCAAGAGGCGATCGACGACTTTGGCCCAGGTAAAATATTGGCCCACCCAAGCCGGGCCAGCGCGGCGGGCCCGATCGCTCAAAGCGGGCCTTTCGATGACGGCTTCCATCAATTCCGTCAAGCAATCTTGCTGTGGAACCACGAACCAGACGCGATCGCCCTCAGTCGTAGTACCGGTTTCTAATTTGCTATCGATAGTTAAGGCAAACTGGGGATTAATAAAATCGTCAGTAGGACCGCCCCCAGTACAGATAACCGGCAAACCGCAGCCGGCAGCTTCCAGAACCGGTAAGTTAAAACCCTCCGCCAGATAAGGAGATACATAAGCATCGGCGGCTTGATACAGTTGGGCTAGTTGTGAGAAAGAGAGAGTATCGCCTACATAGATTAATCTCGATTTAATTCGATCGAGTTCGGCATCGGCGAGATTGTTTTGACCGGCTTTGGCGATGGAGTCTTTGGAGGGAAAGAGGGCATCTCGACCTTTGAGGATGAGACGGGCGTCGGGGTGGCGATCGCATATTGCCGCGAAAGCTTTCAACAACCGCCCCACTCCCTGACTTTCGTCGCACATCAGTCCGACATTTAAAAAGGTAAAATAGCTATCGATACCCAACCGCTGGCGCAAAACCGTTCTTTCGGCGGGGGGGAGGGGATGATAAATTCTGGGGTTAACTCCCAGGGGAACTACTACCACGCGATCGCCATCTGCCCCGCTGCGGATAAACCCGTCTCGCGACCACTGAGACGGGGTAACGATAACAGTATCGGTGTTGGCGTGGGCCTCTCCCAGAGACGAGACTCCCATGCCTCGCAGGATAGATTTCGCGAGGATGCCCCACTCGGTACAACCGAAGACTGCGGTTTTGGGGGTGTTGGCGGGGACGAGGTTGAGGGGGGCGTACATTCGCAGGGTGGCATCTGCTTGTTGGTGGGGCTCGGGATTGGGAATTTGTTCGATGGTAAGTTCTGCTTCTGGGTCGAATAGAGCTCGGACCGGTTGCCAGGTTTTGCTGGCGTAGGGTCGGTCTCGATGGAAGATAGTTAGTTCGGGGCGATCGCTCATTTCTAGGAGTTGAAATTGATTGGCGATCGCGTAGGAGTGGGGCAGGAAACGCCAACCTTCGACGATTATTTGCATTTAACAATTAACAATTAACAATTAACAAGAACGCAATTAACAAGAACGCAATTAGCAATTAAGTAGTAGTGCAAAATTAATTAGACACCGAACAGACAAGATGTCTGTTCTACGGGGAAAA
>CAZUCT010000128.1:0-20405 GCA_964619285.1 uncultured bacterium
ATAAGGTACCGACTTGTTAGTTCGTAGTAATCACTTTAGCGATCAAAATGTTTAACTTAAAGCACCTAAATGCTTACTACAAACGACGTACAAACACTATTCTCATTGCGTTGGGTTCCGGTTCCCTTCACCCAACCTACAAGAAAAGAGGGTATTGTTCTCAGAAACCCGGTTTTTTGAAAAAACCGGGTTTCTCGACCGGTGTGCTACAAGCTGGAAACTTCGCTGCTGGAAGTTTTGCCACTTCTGGCAGGCAAGGGGGTTAATTCTGGGGGTAAATTGGAGACGTAACCCCAGTCTTGTAACAAAGTATTGAGTAAAGTTTCTTGGCGATCGCGCAATTCGCTAACGTTGCTTCCTTTGTTTAAAATCGCAAACCAAACGATACCTTTATCCCGAGTAGGTAAAGCCCCTGCCAAAGCGCTAACATAATTTAAAGTTCCAGACTTAACTACAGATAATTTGGGCAGCATTTCTCGGGGTTCCAAAATCCCCTCATCTTTGCCGACAATAGTAAAGACATCTCCCACAGTCATATTATAGGGTTGAAGGAGGCGATCGATTGCTAAAAACATTCCCGTAGCTGCCCGGGGAGAAATGCGATTTTCTTCTCCCAAACCGGAACCATTTATTAATTGAATTTCACTGGGAGAAACTCCTACAATTTTTGCTGCTTTTTGGGCAACTATTTGAGGGCCGCCGACGGCATTTGCTAGCATATCTGCCATCAGATTATTACTATATTGATTCATCTTTTTGACGAGTTCTGCTAGGGGAAAAGATGAATGTTTGATTAAGGTTTTTAGATTTTGAGGAGTCGCAGGTGAAAATTGAACCGAACCGTTAATTACTACTTGAGGGCGAGGAGTTCCTGGGGGCAAAGTTTGATATTGAATAGCTGCTTCTCGCGACCAATTTTGACTGTTTAAAGCTTGTTTGAAAAAGTTGCCCGCCGCGACCGGGTTTGCTTCAAAGTTCATGTAAAACTTGTCGGTTATAATTAAATTGCCCGTAACCTGTTGGATGCCTATTTGGTTGAGGAGGTTGCCAATAGCGATCGCCTCTTCCCAAACAAATAACGGATCTTCTCCTCCTTCAATCACTAAATCTCCTTTTAAAACCCCATTTTCGATATTACCCCTAGCATTAATTAAGGTAATAAATTGATGGTCTGGACCGAAATTTTCCAGGGCGACTAAGGAAGTTGCCACTTTAGTAAGAGAAGCTGCCGGCAGGGGAATTGTGCCTTGATGGTTGGCTAAAAGGGTATCCCCAGATTGGATCCAGATACCTTGATTTTGAGAAGAAAAACCATTAGAAGTTAATCTATTAAGGTAGGTTTTAACTTCGGCAGCGGTCGGCGTTTCTGGATTAATTGGAGGAACTATTAAAGGTTTTTTGGGAACGTTTATCGAGACTTCTGCAGAAGGTTTTGGGGTAGAATTTGGAGAAGAAGATGAGGTAGTTGTTGGCGGAGTTTCGGCAGATTTACAGCCGGTAATAAGAGTTAAGATAAATAGAGAGATTGTGGTAGTTATTGACAAGCTTTTGAGTATCATATTTGTTGTGTTTTGGGAATTGGGAATTGGGAATTGGGAATTGGGAATTGGGAATTGGGAATTGGGAATTGGAAAGAGTGTGGTAGGGAAAAAGCATTCGGAAAGAAAGTTTTATAGCAATCCGTTGGTCATCGCGATATCTTAGAAACCGGGTTTTTTGAAAAAACCCGGTTTCTGTTCCGCGACAGTATCTTAATCCATTTAGGATTGCTATATGATTTTTATCAAAGTTTCCCGCCCGAATGCTTTGCCCCTACAGTCTTATCCTAAAGTTAGAACTCCAGCAGGAAAATCAACTACTAATCGTCTAGTTTGTAGCCACTGCAAACCCAGAATATTTTCTGGTATTTTATCTCCAGAAATAACTGGAATAGTAAACTCCTCACCATCGAAAAGTACCGTTCCTGCATAGACATCAAAAGATTTTTCTCCCCTTGCTGTTTGCATTATTTGGTCGCGTTTAACTAAAGGCCATTCTAAGGCTTCTATGTCTTGGGAATCAATTGCCAACCAACCAGTAGTAAAACCGGTATCTAAGAGAACTTCGATGGGAAAATTTTCTCCATTAGAGGCGATTAATTCTATTTCAAAAAATAGCTCGCCATTTTCGCCAAATTCTCCATAAATCATATTAATCCGCAAGCCCCTGTTTCATTAATTCGGAAAGTAACAAGCCAAGCATCGGGATGTTTTTGACGTGCTTTTTGTTCTGCGATTTCTTCAGAAACATCGATAAAATAGTCGCCACTATTTGGTTCGATAATCATAAACCAATCATAATGGTCAGCTATTAACTCGGGCTTGACTTTTTCAAAAATTGGCCGAGTCTGTAGATAGCGTGTTTCTCTTTCGGCTTTGCGTCTGGCTATTTCTTCTGGGGGCAAATTGAAGTCGGGAAAAATTCGACCCCGACGGGCGGTTCGTTTTTTTGAGGTTTGGGTCACTGTTTTTTTTTCCGTTTAATTACGATGATTTTTAGTTAGCTTTTGGGATAAAATGCGTCATCAATTAAATAGATCCACAAGCTCCGGTTTCGTTGAGACGAAAAGCAAGAAACATGGCATCGGGGTGTTTTTCCGAAGCTTTTTTTGTTGCTTTTTCAAGATCTGGATCGATGAAATAATCTCCGCTATCCGGTTCGATAATAATAAACCAATTGTAATAGTCTTCAATTAGTTCGGGTTTTACTCGGTCGAAAACGACGCGACAACGCCGACCAAATGTTTCTCGTTCGGCTTTGCGTCTGGCAATTTCTTCTGGGGGCAAATTGAAGTCGGGAAAAATTCTGCCCCGACGGGCGGTTCGTTTTTTTGAGGTTTGGGTCATCTTAGGTGATTGGTTTGTGGAACTGCAAGTAATGGCTTGCCGTTATTATACCCTAAAACGGGATTTATGCTCGGAAATTTTATAAAAATTACGGTTTTTGTCCGGCGGCAAATCGATCGGATCGCATCTTAATTTTTTCTTTATGATGTCTGGGAGATTCTATATGCTAGCATGGGTCAAATTATGTTAATCGCCGGGCTGGTAAAACCCCTAATCCCCTTAAGGGATGGACGGTTTTTGCCCGTATTATCCAACAAATCTAAAATCTAGAACGGGCTAGAAATATGAGTTACAACACGGGGCAATCGACGGTATTAAGCAGCAACCCATATTTGGAACTGAACAATAAGGGAGAAGCGATCGCCCTGGAGCTGACGCGGGAACATCACAGATTGGGACGCGATCGCAACCGGGTAGATTTAGTAGTGCCTAATAGTTGGTTAGTAGTATCCAGCTATCACGCAACTTTGCGGCGAGTGGGAGATAACTATCGCATTTACGACGGCGACGGGAAGCGATCGAGTACCAACGGATTATTTGTCAAACTCGCCCGCATCACTCCCACGGAGGGTTATCTGCTGCAAAACGGGGCCGAGATTAAAATCGGGCTGGATCCGAACAACCAAGTTTTGTTGAAGTATTTCAATCCCAACGAATCCGTCGAACCTGCCTCCCTGCCTGCTTTGGAGTCCATATCTTTAAAAGATAGATCGGTGTTGCTGGGTCGCGATCGCGCGGCAACCCTCCAGTTAGACTCCCCGGTAGTTTCCCGCCGCCATGCTACCATCGAACCGAATGGGAAGGGCGACTATATTTTGAGCGATCGCAGCACTAATGGGGTGTTTGTCAACGGCAAGCGGGTTAATAACTCCGTAACCTTGCTGGATAACGCTAAAATTCGCATCGGTCCTTTTATCCTCATTCGGCGGGGGGATAAGTTAGAAATATTCGACCGGGGCAACCAAGTACGACTGGATAGCGATCGCTTAGTGCGAATTGTCAAAGACAGCGAGGGAAAAGACAAAATCCTGCTCAACGATATCTCTTTTCCCGTGGAACCGGGACAGTTTGTGGCCTTAGTCGGCGGCAGCGGCGCGGGCAAGTCAACTTTAATGCGAACTTTATTAGGAATAGAACCAACCACCAAAGGCAAAGTTTACATTAACGGGGACGACTTGCGAACTAACTTTAATATGTATCGAACTCAAATCGGCTACGTTCCCCAAGATGACATCATTCATCGGGATTTAACCGTAGCAGAAGTTTTGACTTATTCGGCCCAATTGCGACTGCCCCCGGATATCGATATTAACGCAGTAGTCGAAAATACCTTAGAACAAATCGAAATGTCAGACCGCCGGGATGTCTTGGTAAAGGATCTTAGCGGCGGTCAAAGAAAGCGAGTGAGTATAGGGGTGGAACTGCTGGCAGATCCGAAGTTGTTTTTCTTAGACGAACCTACCTCGGGATTGGATCCCGGTTTGGATCGAAAGATGATGGAACTGTTGCGCAAGTTAGCCGATCGCGGACGAACTATAGTTTTAGTCACTCACGCCACCGCTAATATTACTAGCTGCGATCGCATCGCCTTTTTGGGCAAGGGCGGACGCTTGTGTTATTTCGGCCCGCCTCTGGAAGCGCTAGACTTTTTCAATGTCAAAACTGGTAACTTTGCAGATATCTATAACAAACTCGAAACCCAGGAGACGGAAGTTCACGAATGGGTGATGAAGTTTCGTCAATCTTCCTACTATAAAGATTACGTTGGCGATCGCCTCAGCGTTACAACCGCTGCCCCACCAACTCCGACAGCACCTCCCCAGAAAAAAACTATTGCTTTTTGGAAACAACTTGCTATCCTCACTCAACGTTATTTAAAACTAACTTTGCGCGACCCAATTAATCTAGGTTTGGCTTTATTTACCGCCCCAATTAGTATTAGTTTAATCCTGTTTGCCATCCAAGACAAAGACCCCTTAATAGGCGAGCCGGAAGCAACTTTAGCACCCCTGGCACTACGAGTATTATTCGTATTTACTTGTGCTTGCCTTTGGGTCGGACTTTCTAGCTCTTTGCAAGAAATTGTTAAAGAAACTGCTATTTATGCCCGGGAAAGATTGGTCAATTTAGGATTGTTCTCTTATCTGGGTTCTAAAGCAGTAGTCTTATTTGGTTTGGGAGTATTGCAAACTCTGTTAATAACGGCGGTAATTTTAATCGGTTTCAAAAACCCAGAACCAGAATTAATTCCCTGGTTTATGGGTGCAAGTATTACTACTTTTTTAACTTTAATTAGTTGTATTAGTTTTGGGTTAGCTATCTCGGCAGTTGTTAAAAATAGCTCTCAAGCCAATAGCGCTTTACCTTTAATCTTGCTGCCGCAGATTATTTTTTCTGGGGTTTTATTTAAGATGGAAGGGTTAGCGGGTAAGTTTTCTTGGATAATGTTAAGTCGCTGGTCCGTGGGTGCTTATGGTTCTTTAGTTAATGTTAATAGCATGGTACCGGAGGCAATGAAATTACCAGATGGTAATACGGTTCCTCTGCCGTTTGAGGGGTCCGATGTTTACAATGCTACCTGGGAAAATTTGAGTTTAAATTGGGCGGTTTTATGCTTGCATAGTTTGATTTATTTAGGCTTAACCCTTTGGTTGCAAAAACGCAAAGACATTCTTTGATGTTAGTAGTAATCGCGGAGCGCGATTAAAACAGTTATCCATTGGCAACGCCATATCAAAACTAGCAATTCCCTATTACCTATTACCTATTACCTATTACCTAATAAGAAAAATGAAATATTGGTTAATCAAATCGGAACCTATGACATACAGTATCGCGGATCTGAAAAGGGATGGAGCGTGTATTTGGGATGGAATTAGGAGCTATCAAGCGAGGAATTTAATGCGCAAAATGAATCGGGGAGATTTAGTTTTTTTCTATCATTCTAATACCAAACCGCCAGGAATTGTCGGGTTAGTGCGAGTAATAGAAACCGGTATCGTAGATCCCAGCCAGTTCGAGATAGACAGCATTTATTATGACGAAAAGTCTTCTTTTGAGGAACCGCGCTGGTTAACTGTAGCTGTGGAGTTTGTGGAAGAGTTTCCTCGGTTTATCTCTTTGGCAGAATTGAAACAAAAGTTTGACGGCGACGAATTGTTGGTTATTAGGCGGGGTAGTCGTTTATCGGTGATGCCCGTGGCCGAGGATGTGGCTGAGAAAATTTTGAGCATGAAAGAGAATATAAGTAATTGACAATTGACAATTAACAATTAACAATTAACAATTGACAATTGACAATTAGCAATTGTTAATTGTTAATTGATTATCTCGAACTCGGATCGGTATTTCGATAGTAAAAGTAGAGCCTTTACCTTCTTCGCTTTCTACCGAAATATCCCCTCCCATCAAAGCGCAAAATTTCTTAGTCAGAGCCAATCCCAACCCCGTACCCCCATATCTGCGGGTAGTAGAAGCATCGGCTTGACTAAAGATTTTAAACAGTTTTAATTGTTGTTCTTCGCTCATACCAATCCCCGTATCCCTGACTCGAAAAATGGCCTTTTCTTCTTCTTCTTTAAACTGACGTTCGAACTCTAGATTAATATTTCCTTGCTTGGTAAACTTACTCGCATTACCCAGTAAATTAATCAGACATTGGCGAACTTTGGTAAAATCTGCATAAATACTGCCGCTATTATTAACCCCAGAAACTATCAGTAAATTGCCGTTTTGCTGAACTAAATTGATGGCGGTATTGGTAACTTCTTGGAACAGATTAGAAACCTCAAACTCTTCTAAATACAAATCCATTTTGCCTGCTTCAATTTTTGACAAATCTAAAATATCATTAATCAATCCCAATAAATGCCGGGCAGAACTGTTGATTTTTTCTAAGTCGTCGATAAATTGGCTTACACCTAAATCCGAAGCTTCATCCATCAACATTTCGCTGTAACCGATCGCTGCAGTTAAAGGAGTTCTCAATTCGTGACTCATATTTGCTAAAAATTGGCTTTTAGCTTGGTTGGCAACTTCTGCTGCTTCTTTTGCCTTTTGTAACTCTACTTTAGCCAGGTGGCGTTCGGTTATGTCTCTTGCTACCCAAATTACTCGGTCTTCCGAGAGGGGAGAAATATTAGCAGAAAACCAAAATTCTCGATTGTTAATATGCAGGCAATACTCTAAATTTAACGTTTGTTTTCTATCCAAGCAATTTTGAATAGAATTAAATACTAAATCTGCCTGTAAATCAGGTAAATGGTCCCGAATATTAGTGTTAAGTAGTTGGTCGGCTTCTTTAACTAAAAGCTCGCTATTTGTTGGGGCAATTTTTACATAACGACCTTGGCGATCTAAAACGATAATAATGTCGGTCATGGCAGCAAATAACGCCTTCATTTCCGCCTCGGTTTTTTTCTGCTGCATCACCGTTCCTAACTGAGATGCTACCCCAGAAACTAACTTAACTAACCGCGAATCTTGGGGGCGAGATTCTACCAGAAAAAAAACTAACACTGCTAATACGGGCGATCGCGACAATTCCTCCCCTTGAAAGTTGCATTGAGGAAACAGTTTTGTACTGTTCCCTTCCCTCTCTAATTCCAAGTTTTTTTGCGTTCCCACTCCCCAATCTTCATTTCCCAAAATCGGCACGCCAAAACGAGCTTTTAACCCGTAATTTTTAGCCGGACTTTCTACTAACTTTTGATTTTTTACAGGGGGAAAATTAACTTCCCCTTTCCCATCCTCAATATCCGGTATCCAAACAGGCATTTTCGATGCCCAAACCCGTCCCGCTATTCCTTCTTCTGGTTCAAATTTAACCCCTTGAAGGTGGCAGCGAAATTCTTCAACCGCCGCCAGCTCTTCCTCCCTGTCTGGGAGGCAATACCAGATAGCGCTACATTCTAAAAATTGACCGTCTGCCGCAGGAATCCAAGCTTCCCCATAAACCCAATTTGCAGTTTCGCAGATAGAACGTAAAGCTAACTTCAAAGCAGAGTTAAAATCTGGGGCCGCGCTAACGGATTGACTTATGGTTAACAACAACTGAATTTCTTCTTCTATCCGCTGGCGCTCTAATATTTCTGCTTGCAATTTAGCGTTAGCTGCTGTTAATTCTGAGGTGCGTTTTTCAACTTTTTTTTCCAGAGAAGCATTGAGTTTTTTTAAAGTCTCGTTTTGCTCGGCTAATTGCTTTTCCTGAACGTAACGCCGCAGGGCTTCTTTTACTGTTAAAAGTAAATCGGTTTCCTCCCACGGTTTGGGAATATAACGATACAAATTGGCAGCGTTAATTGCTTTCCCCACGGACTCGGCGCTAGCTTGGCCGGTTAGCATTATTTTCAAGCTTTTGGGATATTTGGCGTGGATTTCTACTAGGAGTTCGTCTCCCTTCATTCCGGGCATAATTTGGTCGGCAATTATTAAAGCAATTTCGATGCCTTCCTCTCTTAATTCTTCGATAATTTCTAATGCTTCTCCACCGCTTTGAGCGGTTTCAATATTATACTCGTCTCCCAGATACCGCTTGAGCTGTTCCGAGAGACTTTCTAAAACTACTTCTTGGTCGTCAATACACAAAATGCCTAAATTACTCATTGGTTACTCCTTGCAATGCTGAAGTAATAATAGCGGTTAATTGTTCTTCTGTCCAAGGTTTATGCAAGCAAGCGTATAAATTAGCTTGTTTTCTGGCCCGTTCTATGGCAGATTCATCTGCTTGACCGGTGAGCATTACTGTTACTATTTCGGGAAATTTTTCATGAACTTTAATCAAAAATTCATCTCCCTTCATTTCTGGCATCAGCCAGTCGGAAATAATAATAAGAATTTTTACTTCATCGGAGATTAATTCCTCGATAACTTCCCAGGCATCCTCGACGCTTTCCGTGGCTTCATATAAATAGTCGTCTCCAAATTTTCTTTTCAGTTGTTCTTTGAGACTTTCTAAAACTACTTCTTCATCATCCACGCATAAAATTGCTGTTTCTGACATGGTTTTTTACCCCTACTTAACAATTAGCAATTAGCCATTAGCAATTAGCCATTAGCAATTAGCCATTAACAATTAGCAATTAACAATTAACAATTGACAATTAACAAAAAACCACATAACTTTGGTTGGCTTCTCGACCTCTGCCTCAGAAACCCGGTTTTTCCAACAAACCGGGTTTCTTAACCGATACGGGATTTTTAGGCAAGCATACCATAAATTTAGTCCTCCCGGGCCTACTTTCAACATTAATTGTACCTTCATGCTTGTCAATAATCTTGCGGACGATATCCAATCCCAAGCCGCTGCCCTCTCCTGGGGGCTTGGTCGTGAAAAATGGGTCAAAGATTTTATCTAAGATTTCTGGGGCAATGCCAGAACCAGAATCAGTTACCGTCACTTTCACATTACCATCCTGCTGAGAAACCCCAATCTCTAAGTTACCTTTGCCCTTCATTGCTTGAATGGCATTATGAATTAAATTGGTCCAAACCTGATTTAGTTCGTCGGGATAGCACCAGATGGGGGGCAATTCTTGGTAAGTTCTAATTACCTCGACTCCTTGTTTTAGTTGATTGTAATATAACTCCAAAATTGTTTCTATGCCTTCGGTAATTTGTACTAACTGTTGTTCGCCGCTTTGGTCGTAGCGGGCATAGTTTTTGAGGGCAAATACTACTTTTGACGCTCTTTCTACGGCGGTTATAATATTCTGACCGTTAATTTGTAACCGCGATAGGTTATAAGCTGCTGTTAAAATTAAGTGGCTATTTTCCTCTTTCAACATGGGCAAAATATCGTCGATTTCTCCATAAATTTTCATATCTATTAAGGTATCTGCTAGTCGTCGGGCATTAGAGATTTTATTGGCTTCTAGTATTTTGGTTATTTCTCGCTTAAATTGACGTTTTTCTTTGGTACTTGAAAGATTTTTACTGTTAATTGATTTCTTCATTAAAGTTAAGAAATAGGTTTGCCGATCGCTCCCTAATTCTTGAAACAATTTGGGCAGCAATTCTAAAAACTCCCCAAGAGCTTTAGCGCTATTGTCGCTGGAAGCTCGAATTGCTCCTAAAGGAGTATTAACTTCGTGGGCAATATTAGCTACTAACTGCCCTAAAGCCGCCATTTTTTCTGATAAAATCAGTTGATTTTGCGCCGCTTGCAATTCGGCTAAGGCCCTACCTAATTCTTTATTTTTAGCTTGCAAGTTTTTTTGCAAAGAACGATTTTCTAATTGAGTCTCTACCCTGGCTAAAACTTCTTCGACTTGAAAGGGTTTGCTAATATAATCTACCCCACCAACGGCAAAGGCTTTAACTTTATCTAATACCTCGTTAATGGCGCTAATAAAGATTACCGGAATTTCCTTAGTTTCTGGGTTTGCTTTGAGTTTTTCGCAGACTTCATAGCCGTCCATTTCTGGCATCATTATGTCGAGTAAAATTAAATCGGGCATCGATTGTTTGATACCTGCTAGGGCTAATTTGCCCCTGGGAACTGCTCGGACTTTATAACCGTTTTCTCTGAGCAGGTTAACTAACAAGCGCAAGTTTGCTGGAGTATCATCTACTACTAAAATGTTGCTTTTGGGGTTGGTTTCTGTTGCTGTTTGGTTCATTTAACAATTAACAATTAACAATTGACAATTAACAATTAGGTTTAAAATTGGGTCGAAATCGAAGTTATTTACATGAGTTTTAATTGCCTTACCGAGAGCAGCGTTATGGCTGCTAATGTCCTCGATGATTTTCTCTAGTAAATCTAAATCTCCTTGGATGAGACCTCGTTCTAAATTAACAACTAATTCGGTGGGTAATTGAGCGATCGCCTCTACAGTAAATGCCTCTTTTTCCTCCTCTTGATTCGCCGAATCTTCTTCCTGGGAATCCTCATAAACATAGCTAATTCCTAAATGTTTTTGGATGGCATTAAAAATCTCTTCTTCCCGGAAAGGTTTGCGCATAAAATCGTCGCAACCCGCCGAAAGTACCACCGCCCTTTCTTCTTCTAAAACGCTGGCCGTCAGGGCGATAATTGCCGTTGCCTGCCCTTTGGTCGTAGCCTTAATTTGTTTAGTAGCTTCGTAACCGTCCATAACGGGCATCCGCATATCCATCCAAATTAAATGAGGTTCCCACTCATTCCAGATTGTAACAGCTTCCCGACCGTTTTTAGCTTCTTTCAGTTCAAATCCTAGAGGATTAAGGAGTTTAACTAATAACTGACGGTTTAATTCTTTGTCATCAACTATTAACAAGCGATAGCGAGGTTGGTTTGGTTCTAAAGCAATGACGCGACGGGAGCTTTTTTTAGTTTCAATATCTCGGGCATCGACGATGCCGGCTTGAATATCGAATTTAAAAATCGTCCCCCGCCCCACTTCGCTGCTAACTCCAATATCTCCTCCCATTAATTGTGCGAATTTACGCGAAATTGGCAATCCCAAACCGGTTCCTTCTTGAGCTTGTTTGCCGGTTTCTGTTTGCACGAAAGCTTCAAATAAACTGTCGATTTCTTCTGGGGCGATGCCCAAACCGGTGTCTTCTATTTCAATGCGAATTGTTGCGAATTTTTCGCTTTTTTCCACAGTAGAAGCTCGGAGGGAAACGCCCCCTTCTTCGGTAAATTTGAGGGCGTTATTGAGGAGGTTAATTATTATTTGACGGAGTTTAACTTCGTCGGTGCGAAGGTAGCGGGGGAGGTCGGGAGAGCGATCGCTAACTAATTGCAATCCCTCATCGTCCGCTTTTAGCTGGAACATATCTTCTATGTCATCCAGCAAGCGGTAGAGGTCGAAATTTTTCTCGTTGAGGGTGGTGCGTCCTGCTTCTATTTTGGATAAATCTAAGACTTGGTTAATCAAAGTCAACAAATGTTCCCCGCTGCGGAAGATAATACCCACGTTTTCCTGATTTTCCCGAGATAAACTTTGACTGCGAGTCATTATTTGAGCGAAACCGAGAATGGCGTTAAGGGGCGATCGCAACTCGTGGCTCATATTTGCCAGGAAGCTACTTTTAGCTTGGTTGGCGACTTCGGCCTTTTCTTTAGCCTCCGCTAATTCGCCAGTCCTTTCTGCCACCCGCTGTTCCAAGGTTTCAAAAAGCGATCGCAACTGACGGGCCATGCTATTAAAAGACTTTGCCAGTCGCCCCAGTTCGTCGGAACGTTTTAGCTCTATAGTTTGGTCCCATTTACCCTTGGCAAGTTCCGAGGCCGCCTCGTCTAAACGCAAAATGGGGCGGACGATCCACCTGGAAGTAATTAAACCCAAGAGAATGGCTGCCATCAAGGCCGCCAGAGACAATAAAACCGTCACCCGAGTGTTCTGCCGAATTTGCGCCATAAAGTCGGCCTCGGGCACTACTACCACGATGAGCCAGTCGATGCCGCGCCCGTCGGCAAAGGGCAAGACTTGTACTAGCTGCCGATCGCCGTTTAACTTATATTCTAGCTGGCGGCGATCGCTTATGGCTCTGAGGTCTCCTAAATTCTGTACCGTGGAACTAATTAAAGGATCGTCGCTGTTGGCAGCATCGATGCGCAGGGCTTCGCCTTCAACTACGGTAAACGGTCGGTCGAGAGTGGAGCTCGCCACCAAATTCCCATCCCGTTCTAAAATCAAAGTTTGTCCGGTTTTGCCTACTTTCAAGGTGCTGAGAAAATCCCCCAACTGGGCGAGAACGATATCGGTCCCCAACACGCCGAGGAAAGTGCCGCTTTCATCGTAATAGGGCTGCACCGCCGTGATGCCCAGGCGAACTGCAGCACTGCTAGAAAATTGAAAGATTTCGCTCCAGGTGGGGCGATCTGCTTTCACTGCAGCCCGATACCAGGGACGGTTGGCGGGAAGGTAGTCTTTGCTAACTCCTATTTGGTTGTCGGTTCTAAAGCCGCGATCGTCTAACTCAAAAACTAACTTATCAACTCCGGTGGTTTCGTCTTTAACTTCCACGCTGAAACGACCGCCTCCCAAACGTTCGTCGCCGATGAAGGTTCCGTCTTTGCCGCCGAACTGGATGTAACTTACGGTCTCGAACCTTTGCAGTTGATACCAAAAGTAACGCTCCATCTGGGAAAAGTCGTCTAAATTTAACAAACCCAGATTAATCGCATCTTCGTTGATTTGATTGATAGTATGGGGCACGTCGAGGTAGTTTTGGAGATACTGTTGCACCCGAGTGGTTACCTCGCCGCGCAGTTGAGTGGCTACTTCGTTAACTGCTTGCTGTCCGTTCCGCAGGGATACAGATCCCACCACTCCGACAACGGCCACAGTTTCTACTACAAAGGGAACTATCAAAATAGTTCGCAAGGGAACTTTGCCAGAGATTTTGGCAATAACGCGGTTTAAAGATTTGATGAGCATCATGGGGAATGGGGAATAGGGAATAGGGAATAGGGAATAGGGAATAGGGAATAGCGCAATTAACAATTAACAATTGACAATTAGCCATTAGCAATTAGCAATTAGCCATTTCTGCCTTTGAGCCAATAGGTAATCATTTCACCTTTGCCCTTAACAGGAATTGCACCCCTTTCTTCAAAGATGAATTTATCTTTCAAGCGATCGTAAGTAGTGGCGCTTACTTGAATTGCTCCCGGCATTCCAGAAGACTCCATGCGCGAGGCAACGTTAACCGTATCGCCCCACAAGTCGTAGATGAACTTTTTAATACCAATAACACCAGCTATTACCGATCCTGTATTGATGCCGATCCTGATTTGAAATGTTTCTAAATTCTCCGGCATTTTTTCCCTAAGAACCGTACAAGCTTGAAATTCTTTAATTGCCGCTTGCATATCCAGGGCCATATCGGCAACGGCTTCGGCGTGGTTGTTGGTAGGAACTGGCAGCCCCCCGGCTAACATATAGGCATCCCCAATGGTTTTGATTTTCTCCAGACCGTGTTTTTCAGCTAATTTGTCAAAGGTGGAAAACATCTGATTGAGCAATTTTACCAGTTCTAAAGGAGGCATTTTCGAGGAAAGAGGGGTAAAGCCGACGATATCGGAAAATAAAATGGTAACGTCCTCGAAATGTTCGGCGATTTCTTTGGGATCGTGTTTGAGCCTTTCGGCGATGGTGTGGGGCAGGATATTTAGCAACAAACTCTCGGACTTTTGCTGCGCGATACGCAAGGCTAATTCGGCACGCTTGCGATCGCTAATATCCCGCGCTACCCAAATAGCGGCATCTTCACTCATGGGAGAAATCCTCGCAGAAAACCAACTATCGTAGTTGCCAGCTTTGAGGCTGTAATCGTAATTAATGGTGCGCCGGGTATCTATGGCCCGCCCAACTTGTCGCAACCAAGTTTCGGCTGTCTCTTCCATAAAAAATTGTTCCAAGGTCAAGCCGATGACATCGATTTCGGGGGCGTATAACAGGGTGGTATTGGTCGGGATTACTTCTACGCTGCCTGCGCGATCGACCACCAAGACTACATCGGTCATGGCTTCAAACAGAGCCCGCATTTTCATGTCCGAGGTCTGGAGTTTTTCCCCTAACAACTTCCGTTCTTCAATTTCTTTTTGCAGATCTCGGGTTCTTTCTGCTACTATTTCTTCCTGCAAGTGGGAATATTGTTCTAATTGCCCGAAGGAAGTTTTCAACTTTTCTGCCATTTTTTTGAAGGACTCGGCCAACAAGGCGAGCTCCCCAATGCTGCTAACTTTGATTTCTGAGTTTAAGTTATCGCCGTTGGACTCTCCAGAGAGCGATCGCGCTGCTAAGGCTAGCTTGGCAGATGCTTCGCTTAAGTCTTGAATTGGCTTGCCGATCCAGTTAGCAGTTAAGCAGCTTAGTAGGGTGGCTATTACTAAGGCTGCCACGCATAGCAGAATAGTGGTGCGGGTGTTGGCTTCGATCTGTTCCATGAAATCGGCTTCGGGAATTGCTATTACCACCAGCCAATCTAAACCTCGACCGTCTCGCAAGGGGGATACTTGCAGAAAATGACGTTTCCCTTCGATATCGAAGACTAGGCTAGCGCTGTTTTCAATGCCATCCAAGTTTTGATACTTTTGCTCTAAAATTTTGACCGCTTCTCGGATTAATAGTTCCTTGCTTTCTGTTGCCTTAAGTCGTTTTTGTTTCCCATCGGTTTTCATAAAAAGTTCTTCTTCAGTGGAACTGCTGGCCACCAGCTCTCCCGATCGCTCTATAATCGTCACTTTTCCCGACTTACTAACTTCTAGTTTCCGCAGAAATTGTTCTATATCCGATAAAGTTAAATCGGTAGCTAGCACTCCTTCTAATTTACCGTCGCGATCGTAGATCGGCGCTACTGAGGTAATCCCGAGATATGAAGGTTCGGCAAAGGGATAGATAGGAGACCAGGTTGGTTTGCCTGCTTTTACTGCTGCTTTGTACCAGGGACGATCGCGCGGATCGTATTCGTGGGTTTTAATTAACTCGCCCAAATTACCGCGATCGTCTAGCAGATATATATCCCTCTCTGGAGCGCTAACTTCAGTTCTTATTCTAAATGTTACCCCGCCGTCTGGTTCTCGCCATACTCCTACAAATTCTCCCTCTTCGCTACCATAATAAATGTACGGCACTGCCGGAGATATTTGAGTTTGATACCATAAATTTTGTTGGATTTCTGAATAGTCTTTTAAATTTAAAGTTCCGGCGCGAATTGCTGCTAGGTTAATTTGCAAAAATGTATGGGGAGTATCTGCATAAGCATGAACGCGCTGTTCGACATTAATGGCAACTTTTTCCATTAATTTATTGGCCAGTTCTTCAATGGCTTTTTGCCCGTTTCTTACGGAAAACCATCCCGTTAAGCCTACGGCAGCAAAGATTTGCAGTACGAAGGGTACTACTAGCACTAAGCGTAAAGGAATTTTTAACGATTTTCTAACAATTTTAATTGTCATTTTTTTTTGGGAATAGGGAGTATCTCAGAAACCGGGTTTTTTTGAAAAAAACCGGGTTTCTCAAACTTTTCAGAAACCGGGTTTCTCAAACGAAAAAATTACCTACCAGCCATTTTCTTGTAGGTCGGGTGGAACGCAGTGGAACCCGACGTATTTGTTGGGTTCCACTTCGTTCCACCCAACCTACGAATGGTATTTTTTTATTTTGGCGAAGGTATTGTCAAACGAAAAAATTACCTACCAGTTAACCAATAAGTCATCATTTTGCCCTTGCCTTTGACATCTATTTCTCCTCTTTTTTCAAAAATAAACTGGTCTTTTAATAGTTCGTAAGTTGCCGCCGTAACTTGAATCTTGCCCGCATCGCCGGAAGATTCCATCCTCGAAGCTACATTTACCGTATCCCCCCATAAGTCATAAATAAATTTTTTGGTTCCAATGACCCCGGCTACTACTGGACCAGTATTAATCCCAATTCTAATTTTAAATTGTTCGTTTTGTTCCGGTTTTAACTCCGCTTTAAAATTGTCTGCTTTAAAATTGTCTGCTTTAAAATTGTCTGCTTTAAAATTAGCGATCGCCTCCTGCATATCTAAAGCCATATTGGCAATAGCAATGGCGCAATCTATTCTAGGTACCGGCAATCCTCCGGCAACCATATAGGCATCCCCAATAGTTTTAATTTTCTCCAAACCGTACTTTTCTGTTAGGCGATCGAAATCGGAAAAAATTTGATTTAACAAGCACACTAATTCTAAAGGAGAAACTTTAGCGCTTAAAGGAGTAAAACCAACAATATCGGCAAATAAAACCGTAGCTTTCTCGAATCTTTCCGCAATAGAACCTTCGCTTCTTTTCAATCGTTCGGCGATGGGGCCGGGCAAAATATTTAATAACAAGCGATCGGATTGTTCTCGGGCATATTCTGCCTCTTCCTTAGCTAAGTGCAAGGCTTTTTCTGCTTGTTTGCGTTCGGTAATATCGCTGACCAAAAATAACAAAACAGGTCGTTCGTTAAGCTCGATTATTTGTGCCGATAACAGCCCGACTTTGATTTCCCCGGACTTAATTCTAAACTCGTATTCTTGGTGGCGCACTTTTCCTTCCTCCAGTAACATTTTCATCAAGCGATCGCGATCGTCGGGGTTCGCCCAAATCTGTACCTCCACAGCGTTTTTACCGATAACTTCTCCCCTACTATAGCCCGTCATACTCAAAAAACTCTCGTTTACCTCAATGAACCTCCCATCTTCGAGATTGCTAATAGTTATCGCATCTGGCGAAGCGTGGAAAGCGACAGAAAATTTCTCCTCGGAACGACTCAAAGCAGCAGTCCTTCGCGTCACCCGCCGTTCTAACTCGATATTAGTTCTTTCCAACGCCTCGAAAGACTCCTGCAACTGCTCGGCCATCAAATTAAAAGACTCTGCCAAAACTCCCAACTCATCCACCCCCTTGACCTCTACTTTTTCGTAGAACTTACCGCCAGCAGCATCCTGAGAACTTTGTATCCGCTTGGCTAAAGCTCTACTGGCACTAGAAAGACGCATAATCGGCAAAGCGATCCATCTAGCGGTCCCAATTCCCAACCCCGTCGCCACTAGCAAAGCAACTACGCAAAGTAAAATCGTCGTGCGGGTATTGGCATCGATTTTTTCCATAAAATCGGACTCCGACACCACCACGACGATCGCCCAATCCAGATTTTCCCCATCGGTAAAAGGTAGCACTTGTAGAAAATGCCGCTTGCCTTTGATGTTAAATTCTAACTGCGAACTGCTATGGATGCGATCGAAACTGCCAAAATTTTCCCTCAGATATTTGGCAGACTCGCCAATTAAAGGATTTTCCGAATCTTCTGCCTTGAGGCGATCGACATTTTCCCCGTCGATAACAAAAGGCTTCTCGGTAGTAGAGGAAGCTATTAGCAATCCCGAAGAACGTTCTATAATAAAAGTTTGCCCCGTTTTCCCTATTCTAACCGTTTCCAGAAACTCGTTGATATGAGACAAAACAAAATCCACCCCCACCACCCCCAACAATTCCCCGTCTTCCTCATAAACCGGTTCCGCCAAAGTAACCTTAAGCCTGCGTTCCTTAAAATCTGGATAAACATCGCTCCAACCAGGCTTGCCCGCAGTAACGGCCTTCCGATACCAAGGTCTAACCCTCGGATCGTAATCTCCCCCCACCTCTAACACGGTTGTAGGATTTCCCCCCTCATCGATCGCCAAACTGGTAAACTTCCCATCCGTTGACTTGCCCGCCCTCCCAATTTCCCATCTCTGACTTTCCTGAAACCCCAAACCAATAAACTCCCCATTTTCGCCGCCAAAATACATCGCCGACACCTTGGCCGACTCAAACAAAAACCTCTGCCGCCAAAACTGCCGCGTCAAACTGGCAGTTTCCTCCGGGTTTAAATTACCTAGTAGAATACCATCGGTATTAATTCGAGCGATAACCCGGGGCGCTTGTAAATAATTTTTCAGTTTTTCTTCGATGCGGGCGCTAATCTCCCCCCGCAACTGTACCGTCACCTCCTGAATCGCCTCTTGCCCGTTGCGCAGAGACAGCCAACCCGTTAATCCCACCGCAGCAAAAATCTGGAGGACAAAGGGCACTACCAAAATTGCTCGCAAGGGCAATTTTCCGGGAATGGTTAGGGCCTGGCGAGCTAAGATTTTTGGCGACATTTTTCCTTTTTTTGGGGAGGGGCAGACTCCCGTTACCTGGGGGTTATGACAAAGGGGGCAGGACATGGGGGCAAAGACTCCTAATGGCAGCTATGTCTGCTTCAAGATTAACCTGGGCGCATTTCAATTCTGTAGTTTTTGGCTTTCATACTCATGCTCCAGCACTGTCAAGGTGGTAAACAGATTTAGTGATGGAGATAGGGAACTCTTAACAGGCAACAGGGAACAGGGAAGAGTTTTTGAGTAAAAATGGACCAAAAAAGACTCAAATCCTATTTTGTTCCCTCGCTCAAGATAGCCTAAAGTAACGTTTTTTCGTTCTCGTGGCTGCACCTTGACAGTGCTGATACTCATGCTCATACTCATATTCCTACTCAAAACATCCCTTAGAAAATTAAGTTTGAAGCGTGGAAGTAAAGGTTTGACTTGCTTTCCGCTTGGTAAAACTCATAGTAAAAATGAAAGTAGGAAATATGGTAACAGCAGACACCCTGATGGCCAGCCCGCCGCCGAGAGCTTTTACGGACTTCTGGAGGCAGATGGACAACCCAATTCTATCAAATGGGGAGTGGGTAATGGGGAATGGGTTAGGACTTAACAGCAGCGATCGCCGTCAGCTTTCTATCGAAGACGGCGATTGCCCAAAAAATTTCTTTTGCCCCCTTGTCAAAATGATTTTTTTTTGTTATCTTAAGGCTATAAGGCGCCGTTCGCCCCTACGCTTGAATAATTAATCAACAAGTTTATAAATAACGCCGTTAGTAGCGGATGTGATAACAGATTGGTTGCGAGCGGGCAAGAATGAAAGCAATACAATCTTAACTGCACTCCAGAAACCGGGTTTTTGCCAAAAACCCGGTTTCTTAGGTTTTTATGGTGGCGATCGCTTTTGAAGAAACTATAGCAATCCTAAACGGCTTGTAAAAAGTTAAAAACTAGAAAAAAACTCCGAAACTCTTGCCCATTCCCAATTCCCAAAAAGCGGCTAGATTTTAGACACAACTCAAATAGGATTGCTATAGAAATTGTGCTAAACTAATATCTATGGCGTTTAACGTATTCAGTATCCTGCTATGACTCCTATTACTATTAACTTAGAACCAGAGGATCGAAGTTGGTTAGAGCAAAAAGCCAAACAAAACCAAACCACCATCGCTGCTTTAATCTCTCAAGCGGTGAAGCGACTTCGTGCTGAAGAAACCAATTCTGCTTCTTTCGATCTACTCTTAGAACAAACTAAAGGAATCTGGAAAGAAGGCGATGGTTTAGTTTACCAACAAGAAATAAGGAAGGAGTGGTAATGAAATTTTTGCTCGATTCTGTCGTACTAATCGACCATTTTAATAATATCGCTGCTGCCACGGACTTCTTGCGAGAAAACCAAACCGAATGCGCTATTTCCGTCATTACTAGGGCAGAAGTTTTAGCAGGTTTCGATTTGGCAGAAGCAGCGATCGCTATTGAATTTCTCGACCTGTTTCCTACCTTGGAAGTTACGGTACAAGTGGCAGATTTAGCAGCTAGTTTGCGGCGGCAAGAGAGATGGCGGTTGCCGGATGCTCTTCAAGCTGCCTTTGCTCAAATTCACTCGCTTACCCTTGTTACTCGTAACTTTCGCGACTTTCCAAGCGATCGTTATGATTTTTTGACTTCTCCCCGCACTCTTCGTGACGGGGATTCTTTATTAAGCAGTCCAAAAGCGAACTCTTAAGGGCGTAGTCAAAGCGCCTCTACTTAGTTGGCTTAAGCTGAGATTAAGCCTTCCAGATACTTTTCTTAAAATATTTGCTGCACCGTTACAATCGGCATTAATTAAATAGCCCGCAGCAGATTGATACAAACCTCGTTTAATGCGTTTTCCTGATGGCTCCCAGTTGTCGGGTTTTTCACCGTAGATTGGGAGAAAATCATTGTCTAAAAACGATGCTTTCG
>CAZUCT010000129.1:0-20199 GCA_964619285.1 uncultured bacterium
CTTTAAGCACATATAGCGATCGCGCTCTTGGGAGTGTTTCACCCAGGGGCAAAAATGGTCGTTAAAGGTTCTTTGCTTCCGGTTGTCTGCAACAGAATAAGCTTTTCATATATTTACCTTAAAAATGCAAGCCCCAATAATATCCGAAGAAATGGGAAACAATTTAGCGCGATAAGAGATTTAGTATTTTGTGACAGTAATTCAGGCATTATTTTACGTTGTCACTTAACAAAAAATATGCTGCTCTTTTGGGCACGCTTACACCAAAACGATTAGAGGCTAATGTCACGCGAGATGATTATAGAGTTTCTCATATTAATGAAGTGCTGCTATTTTTTTTTCTGCTCTTTTCTAAAATCTAAACTTCCATACTTTACATACCCGAGCGTCGCTATAAGCTACAATGCAGAGATAAACAACTAAACAAAACCAAACCGGGGGAAGTCCAATTTTAGAGCAATGGCCAGCTATGAAGAATGGAACCGGGCATTAATAGATCGCTTTACCAATGGCCTACCGCAGGGGGCCAAAATCTATCTCAGCGTTGATGAAGACCTACTGGAGAGTATGGCCCTGGAGTTTTGCCTCGCAGCAGCGGACAACGGGACTAATGATTTTCTTGCCGCAGTGCGGGCCGAGGTTGTTTGGGGAAAACTGGTTTATCTGAGGCCTCTGCGAGGACGCTATCGAGATAGCGGTTTACCGCAAGGCGTGGCCTTTCTGGGGGCGACGGTTTTGGCCGCTTGTCGAATGGCCGAGGAAGAAGGAATTATGCAGCGAGAATATTTCAGTCGATTGCAGGCCGTGTTAGGTTTGTCTGGGAAGGGACGTCTGCCCGGCATGGAACGGGGCTATGAAGCTGAAGAACCTTTGTGGATCGAATGGAACGAGTGGCTTAAAGACAAGGGATTTCAGACTTCTGCTTGTGCCGGCAGCGGTTCTTTTACATATATTAACTATCCAGTTTCTCAATCTCTACTGCGCGATGCGGATCGAGAAAAATTGATAAGATTGTTTTACCAAAATAATTGGAAAAGGCGTTGGGATGCTCCAACTCTATTTAGTTACGTTCGCTCTCAAAAGTCGCTACTTTCTAAACACCTAAGAAACGTTCTTGATGAGCGTGAGGACTTCCAACGTCGCGAAGCTATTATCGAAGCAATTTACGAAGTTTACGAACAGTGGCAAGATGAAGATTGTCCAGAACCGGGTAAGAGAGGAAATCGAAGTTGGACTCGTAAGCTTCGTGGGGGTTTATATCGTTCGGAAGAGCCACTTTTGGGGTCAGCCGATTATTATCTTTACCCAAAGCAAGGGCGCGGAGAGTGCGTAGAATCAGTAGAAGTTTGGCATGAAAATAACGTGCAAACTATCAGAAAAGACCCACAAAGATCGGGATGGTACGAGCCTGTTTTACCCGTAGGTGCGACTGAATTAGAAAGTGGTTGCGAGTATCGGATTAAGTCTCCTACTTATTTGGGTTCTCTAATTTTGCCGTCGCGGGATTTTTGGATACTGATTCCTAATTCGGAAAATCCCGATTCTGGGGAGTACGCATCTTGGGGAAAACCTTCCCTTGAGGAACCATTTATTCTGTTGTGCAAAGAAGAACTGCTGTCGGATATTTATTGCTTGCAAAAAAAGAAACTACTAAAGTGGAATGGGGAATCATATCCAGTATTTGATAATTCCAATTGGTTAGAACTTATAGACTGCGAAATTATCGGGTTAAATTGGGATGGCGTTTATCTGAAAAATGAGGAACTTAAGGAGGCTTTGCAACCTAACGTTCGATTGTTTATTGGTTTGTCTGGGGGGTTGCGCGATCGCTCTTCTAATGCTTGGTTGGAAGGTTGCCCCCCTCAACTAACTATTTTTAGTCGCGATTTTTCAGAAGTTAGCTTACAAGTTATTTCCTTACTAGACAATCGCATAATTCGAGAGGAAACAATAAAGACAAATTTTCCTATTTCTTTGAGCGACCTTTCTACTGGCGAATATCAAATCGAGGCTAAATCTCAGGGAAGCAACACTCAAAGAAACTTTAAAATAATTGATTGGAAAGATTTGGATAACCAACCAGAAATTGAGTTAAAATGGAGGAAAATAAATTCCGAAGTGCGGATTTGCGGCAGCTTAATAGAGCAAATCGAGCAACTTGAAAAAAATGCTATTTAGATAGATAAGGCGGGGCGTATGGATGAAAAAAAGAGGAATTATGACATAGATACAATTCCTTTTCAAATTAGTATTGGGCGACAAACTAAACGCAAAATATTACAGGGAATTGAGCTAGCAAAGGAGGCTAAAAATGAAGCTGTGATAGAAAAGCTAAACACCATTTTAAGGTTGGGAGAGGGTCGATCGCCTGACGAGGTAGCTAGCGAGATTTTGGGGGGAGACT
Organism: uncultured bacterium; assembly: GCA_964619285.1. Taxonomy (GTDB): domain Bacteria; phylum Cyanobacteriota; class Cyanobacteriia; order Cyanobacteriales; family Microcoleaceae; genus CALKCV01. The sequence continues at coordinate 2,405 of CAZUCT010000129.1, forward strand.
TAGACAAATTATGCAACATTATCAAAGATGTTTTACCGCAAGGAATTGATAATTTAGTTGACAAAACTAAGCGGAAGTTGAAAGGGCGATCGCGAAAAATTAGCGATGAAGAAAAGGCTCTATCTATTAGGTACAATAATCTTTTATATTGGCTTTCATCAATTGGTTTTGGGAGTCAACAATCTTTAAAAAAAGCAAGTAAAGCTTTGCAACTGGAAGAACCAAAAAGCATCTCGCGCCGGCTAAAATTGCTCGGACATCTTGAATTTTCGGATGATGGTAAAAAATGGTCGATCGCTCCTACTGCCTTAGTTAAAATTCCAGCCAAAAAAGACGTTCAACAATTCGTACTTTGCGGTCAACGCAGCATCAAATTGCTAGAAAAGTTAGAAAAATGTGCAGAGGTAAAAACTGTTCGTCAACCTAAAGGAAAAGCGCCCAATTGCATTCGGATAAAAACTAAAAATCCGAATTTAATTACCAGTCAGCTTCCGATTATTAATGCCGGGGATGCTTGGCTTAAACTAGCAAAAGCTTTGCCAGAATTATCTGCTTGGCAGCAAAGTTTGACAGACTTGCAAGGCATCGTGCCCAGTCTTTACGATTGGAAAAAGTGGGAGGTAAAAAAATATAAATTTATTGACTGCTACTTTGAAGGAAAAACTGGAATGTATGAAATGAGAAACAGAGAAAAAAATGACAAAAGCCGACCCCCAATGACGCTTTTTTATAATGAAAAAACCCAGACTTGGAAACGGGGGGACTGGTATGGTTTGAGGTATCTGGCATGGCATCATAGTCGAGAGCCATGTCGGGCATTGTACGATTCTGCTAATCGACGTTTTGCCGTGCCATATTGCCAAAGATGGTCGGAATTATACGAGCGCGCTTTAGTCTTGGCTTCGGGACTGCTACCTTATTTTCAAATAATAGAAAATAATGCATGGCTTGTTTATGAGAATATCGACAGACAATTAATGCAGAAATTAACCGAAAAACTTCATGTAATTTATCAGGAGACATAGAGTTATGCATGACTTAATTGGAGCATATCAAAGATTGGACCGCATCTATCGGCTTTATATTAAAAGCGCTTTTCCTTTGCGCTATCGGGCTTTAGCTGAAGAACGGGAAACGCTTTTACAGCAACCGGGGATTTTGAGTCAGCCGCCTTTGGTCGAACCGGTACCAATTTATCGCTCGTCGGGATTTAATTTATCGGCGGCAGCAAATCAACTCCCCACGGAATATCGCGATTTAGCACAACTGGGGCGAGAGATTTTTGACCCGGGAATCCAACTTTATCAGCATCAGTGGGAAAGCTTGGAGAAAGTATTGGTAAACCGGCAGGATTTAGTTGTTACCACTGGGACGGGTTCTGGTAAAACGGAGTGTTTTATACTGCCGCTTTTAGCACAGTTAGCCCGAGAATCGCAAAGTTGGTCTGCTTGTCCGCCTCCGTCCAATAGCGATCGCTGGTGGGATAGCAATGTAAATTCAAATGGTAATTGGGAATCTCAATGGGGTCACGCTACTCGCCCCAAGGCTTTGCGAGCGTTAATTCTTTATCCTCTGAATGCTTTAGTTGAAGACCAATTGCGGCGACTGAGAAAGACACTGGAAGCAAACTCGGTTCATCAGTGGTTAGATCGCCAACGCGGAGGCAACCGAATTACCTTCGGACGCTACACCGGACAAACTCCCGTGTCGGGAGAGCAAACAAACAATAATATTAAAAGACTCAGAAATGAGTTAAGGGAACTAGAAAGTCAAAGGCAACAGGTTGATGCTGCCATTCAAAGCAATCCTTCTTTGCTTCAGGATATGCCCGATTTGCCTTACTATTTCCCGCGACTGGATGGTGGGGAAATGCGATCGCGTTGGGATATGCAAGACTGTCCGCCGGATATCTTAATTACCAACTACTCGATGCTCAACATTATGATGATGCGGAGTATCGAAAATGGCATTTTTGACCAAACTCGCAACTGGTTGGCGAACGACCCAGACAACCAATTTTTCCTAATTATTGACGAACTGCACGCCTATCGCGGCACCCCGGGAACGGAAGTTGCTTATATTTTGCGATTGCTGTATTCGCGTTTGGGGCTGACTGCAGATTCTCCACAACTGCGGGTTTTGACGACAACGGCAAGTTTGGAAAATAACTCCCAGGGCAGAACCTTCTTGCGGGAATTTTTCGGGCGCGATAATTTTGCTTTTATCTCGACGCCGCAAGTAATTCCTACTCCTGGGGCGCGGTTCAATCTGTCAGCCCATCAAAATGCTTTCGCGCAGTTTGCCCGGGCGGTACAACCCGACCCATTTCAGCCAATGCAGCCCCCAGATTTAAACTCGGCGCGATCGCATATTTCCGCTCTGGCAATGCAGTTGGGAACCCAAACGACGGGAGTGGCGGAAGAAAGGCAACTGGGCGAGGCTTTAGCTAATATCGGTGCTGAGGATGCCTTGCGGGATGCTTGTCAAGAGGTTAATCGCAGCGTGAGGGCGACTAAGGCGCTTGATTTGGATAACCAACTTTTCTCTAGCGCTATAGTTAATGGTGCCGCGTCCGATAGCATGAGGGGGTTGTTACTGGCACTGGGGATGTCTCAATTACCGACAACGGGGCGATCGCCCCAACCGGTGCGCGGTCACTTATTTTTCCATAACCTGCAAAATCTCTGGGCGTGCTGCAATCCAGACTGCAAAGACTTGCCGCTTAATAAGATACCAATTATTTGGCTGCTCCTTCAACAATACAATTGCATGGCGGGGATTCTTTTTATAAACCAGTATCGCCGTCTAGACGATCCGACACCGCCAACCGTGGGTGCCATCCACGCCATCCACAGTTTATCTTGTTCTTGCGGTTCTCGCGTTCTGGACCTACTCGTATGCGAAGTCTGCGGGGATGTCTTCCTTGGCGGCTACAAAACGACTCGCACGGTTGGCACTACTAACATGGATATTTTGACACCCGACCAACCGGACCTCGAAGGCATTCCCGACTTAGCAACGCTCAACCAAAGCTACGGAAACTATCGGGTGTTTTGGCCCTTGCCCCAAGAGACACCGCCTTGGAGTACGGAACCTCAAGACAGTGCATGGACGCTCAAAGGTATCCGGCGGGAGTGGAAGCCGGCAAGGCTTAACCAAACTACAGGTTCTCTCGTCGAACTCTCTCCAACTCAAGTACGACGGATACAGACCAATCCCCAACAGCTACCTGCCGATGAAATTCCTGGGTGGGTGTATCGCGTGGCAGGAAACCGAGCGGACGAACAACGAGCATTACCGAGCAAGTGCCCCCGATGCGATGCCGACTACGGCAGGCGCGACAAATTTCCCACTCCCCTGCGCTTCCACCGCACGGGATTTCAGAAAGCTTGCCAAGTGCTTGCCAGCGGACTGCTCCGGGAAATGCCAGCACCCGCCACTCCCGCTACTCCGTCGTCGCGCAAGCTGGTAATCTTTTCCGATAGTCGGCAAGATGCAGCCAAGCTGGCAGCGGGAATGGAATACGACCATTATCGCGATATGGTGCGGATGCTGTTGATTCAGTCTTTCCAAGATTACTGGAACGACCTGGTAGCCTTTCTGCGCGTTAATTGTAGAAATAATCAAATAACTTTAGCTAGGTTACAGTCGTTAAATTCCAGTCTTTATGCGGCTGTTACTGCAAGTCCTCAGTCGGATGATATGTTTCGACGCAACCGATTTCTCAATGCCGATCGGGCTTTGACTAACGAAGCACGAGACTGGATTGATGATTTCCCCTCAAGCAATCAGCAGGCACGCGACGAGTGGCTTGGCTTGCTACAGCGCTACCCAGAGCGAATTTCCCTTTTGAATTTGCGCGATAAAGTTCGAGATGCCTTGCTGAGTTATGGAATTTGTCCCGGCAAACCGGGCTTCGAGACTCTGAATTATTCAGTAGGTCAAGGAAGGGGGCGACAAACATATCCTTGGTTTGAGTGTTACAACTGGAATGCCAATCCTGTCGCAAGAGTTATTCCAGCAAGTCCCGCTCAAAGGCATCATGCTGACGGGCTCGAAGCGATGCTGGTGGAGGAATTGATGTACGCTCTTTTTCCACATATAGCGCGGACTCTGGAAGGACTCGGACAGGGCTTGGTCAGCTATCAACCCCAAGGAAACCCTCCCCCAAGCCGCGTCGAAGCAACTCAAGCAGTTATCCGACAATTGGGCATTCGGAAATTGCACCGTTATTTCCAGTCTTTCAGTCCGGGCAACGATCGCAACTTATCTAATTTGATTCGACGCTACATTGAGAGAACGGGCGAACAACTTACAGGCGTGCAGCAACAGTTAATTCAATCTGGAGTTGGCATAGCCAGCGGTAACGGACTGGCATTAGATCCCGATCGCATCTATCTCGTCCTGCCGCCGCCGCCAAATCCAGATGGCTCCCGTCCTGGATACCGTTGCCCTCAATGCAACGCCTTCTTTCTCCAACCCGCCGCCGGAGTTTGTCCGGTGTGTAATAGCGATCGCCGCTTTGACAACCCCAACACTCCCACAGTTCATCTAGTACCCGGACAAACCACCACTGATTTTGACTACTACACCTATTTATCCGAAGAAGCAGGCGGAGCTTTCCGTCTGAACGCCCAAGAATTGACCGGGCAAACCGATAAAGGCGATCGTACCAAAAGACAGCGCTGGTTCCAAGACATCTTTATCGACAACGAAATCTCCCGAGTTCAAGGCATCGACCTACTCAGCGTCACTACCACAATGGAAGCGGGAGTCGATATCGGCGCTTTGCTCGCAGTGATGATGGCAAATATGCCGCCGCGACGCTTCAATTACCAACAGCGAGTCGGTCGCGCCGGTCGGCGGTCTGCCGGTGTCTCCCTCGCCGTCACCTTCTGTCGCGGCAGAAGTCACGATGACTTCTACTTCCGCCGTCCCGAAAGCATCACTGGAGACCCGCCGCCCGCGCCTTACGTTGACATGACAAGTCAAGAGATTTTTCAGCGGGTTCTCGTTAAAGAAATCATGCGGCAAGCTTTCCCCGCCGCCGAAATGAATTTGCAAGCAGCGGGGATTGGTTTAGCATCTGGCGGCACCGATAACGTACACGGTGAATTTGGTTCGGTTAACGATTGGACTCATTACGAACCGGAAGTTGCCGCTTGGCTAAACGACCCCGCCAACGAACCAGCCATTCTCTCAGTTTTGAATACTTTGCGAGTCGAGACGGCGTTACCCAATGCCAGCGACGCTGAAATGTTAGATTATCTCCGCCATCAGCTAGTCCCTGCAATTCAAAGTATCGTTAGCGATGCCACCTACACCCAAGACAAACTCAGCGAACGTCTGGCAAATGCCGGGTTGCTGCCTATGTTTGGTTTTCCGACCCGAGTGCGCCTGCTATACACGCGCTGGCCGTCGGCTGGCTACCAATGGCCGCCAGAAACGGGAATAGTCGATCGCGACCTAGATGTAGCCATCAGTCAATTTGCCCCTGGTTCGGAAACTGTCAAAGATAAAGCAGTTCACTCTGCCTGCGGCGTAGTCGAGTTGCGCCCCCAAGGCAACACCATTGCATCTGGACCGGGGTTAGTGCCCGCCCTGCCAGAAAGCAACCGCTCTGTGGGACTTTGTAGCAACTGTCAGGCGGTGGTATATCCGCACCAACTTTTAGGGGAACCTCTTCCCGGATATGAAGAACCACCAACCGACCGATGCCCCGCTTGCGGCGAAGCAAACACCCTGCGTCGCATCGATGCCAGAGAACCCAAAGGGTTTTTTACCGACTTGCAACCGGAAGACTTTAACGGACAGTTCGAGTGGCAACCGCGATCGAGCAGACCTTCTTTAAGCATTAACGCTAGCGTGGGTACGCCAACATCGGTTCTCAATGCTTCTCTGTTCGACTTTAACGACAACATCATTTCCGTTAACGACAATGGAGGTCGCGGCGGGTTTGACTTCCAGCGAGCGACTATCTTTGGAAGGGAAAAACCGGGAGCTTATGCGGTATCTCCGAAATCCAATCGTTACGTCGATACGGAGGGTACTGCTTATCGGGTGGCTTTGCTTTCTCGTCGGAAAACTGATATTTTGTTAGTTAATGTTCGGCAATGGCCTGTGGGAGCGATCGCCGACCCCACTACCGTTGAAGGTCGCGCCGCTTGGTATTCGCTTGCCTTTTGGTTGCGAGTTGCGGCAGCGGTCTATCTGGATGTGGACGCTCTAGAATTAGAGGCAGGTTTTCGATCGCTGCGGCAAAATAACGATACTGTCGGTCAGGCTTTTCTGTGCGACAAACTGGAAAACGGCGCGGGATATTGTCGCTTCCTCGCCCAACCCCAGGAATTTCAACAATTGATGGCTGCTGCCGACCCTAATATTCCCAACAGCATCGCCAGCCAGTGGATAGGACATGGCAGCGACTGTGACACCTCCTGCAATATCTGTTTGCGCGACTACCAAAACCTCGCCTATCACGGGTTATTAGATTGGCGACTGGCTTTAGACATGGCGCGGTTAACCTGCGATCCTGCTGCAACCATCGACCTCGATTCTAATTGGGGCAATTTCCCGAACCCTTGGCAACACCTAATCCAAACTCGGATTCCACAAACGCTCCAACGCTTGGGTTACACTTCCCAGGTACAGTTTGGAACTCTGACTGGGTACGTTAACCAAAATTCTCGACGGCGATCTATCCGCATTCTGCGGCATCCCCTGTGGAGCGATAACCATCCAGAGTGGAATGCCGCCGTCACAGCAGCGCAAGGGCAGTATCCCAATTATCAAGTTGAGCCTGCCAATCCGTTTATAGTATTGCGGCGACCGGGAGATTGCGTGTAAGACTAACGCTTTCTTTTATAGCGAGTTGCACTGGGAGTCTGACTATTTCTAAATAGAGGCTCCCAGTTTTTACCGGGTTTATGAAAAAAAGGCAATGTATTGTTGGGGCAACTATAGTAATGGCAAGTTAAAGCCCCAGAGTCCCGATATCCTGCCGAACTCTTTCCAGAAGCCCGCAAGCAATATTTTTCTACGAACTCGTCATATTCCGATTCAGAAATTTGCTCGCGATCGAGAATCTCCAGAATTTCAGAACTTTTATAATCGAGCATCGGTTCGTAATAGATAGTTTCGCAATTTTCAGGAACGTATTTTATACTCGCTAAGTTAAAAGATTCGGCTTGAACTACATACATAAAGACAAAAAATGACTGCCGATACGCTGGATATTTTTTTAGTAATTTATTAATTTCCTTAATACATTTAGACAGTTGATTGCCAGAACCGTTAGTGTAGTCCATAAAGACAAAAACTGATGTATTAGGGTCTCCCCCATCGGCTTCAAAATACTCCCGTAGAGGTCTAATTTTTTTGCCGTCAGGAACGCTTGTCGCCGTCAAAGCAGCTCTTTCATACACTACCCAAAGCAGGCGTTGACTGTCCACCGATGTTTTCGACGGTGGAGGTAATTCAGCATATCTAATAACTTTATTTCTCAACCATTTTTTAAATTCAGCTTCGTTATCTTTCAAAACAACTTTAGTGTCTTCCCGAAAACCTTGCCTAAGACTCTCTTTTGTCAGAAGTAGGTCTAGTAACTTTTCCTGCAAACTGCGAGTTGCCGATTCAATATTGCTTTTTGAGAAAAACTGGAACTTACTAAGCAATAAATAGGCGATGTTGCGTTCTATATTTGTTTCAAACTGATTCAGCCAGTCGCGAATCTTTTTCTTAGATATAGAACCCTCCCAACTAGAAAACTTGTCGTACAAACCCTCGATTTCTATATCGTCAAATAACAAAGAACTTTCTACCTGCCTTTCTTCCGGCAAAATCGAAGAAATCGGTCTTTCGTATGGCTCTAATATTTCTCCTAATTTCCTTTGGAGTTGCTTGAGTTCGTTGGCAGTAATCTGAGGGTTAACCTGTGGTAAATTGCTATCCGAATTTTGTGCCGACATAAATAATTTTAGATTCTTTCACGATAACTAAAAACGTCCTTAAATACTGAATTTTTAAGGCCGTACAAAAGGGGCTTTTGACCAAAAACTTCCAGATATTCCTCAAAACCTGGCTTATTTCTTAGTTCCGAGCTGGCTTTGTTTAATCTATACTTAGCTTGCGATTCGCCTAGTCCATAAAAATAGGGAATTGGACAACTATCCAGCAAGCTCAAAAGCTCTTGAATTGACTGCTTTCTCCCACCGCTAAAAAATAGAAGATTTAAAAAAGCTTCCGCTTCATCAGACAGATCGAAAGAACTTCTTAGTTCTACAAAATAAGGCTCTGCATAGACTCGATAACTATTACTGAAAATTCTTCTGGCAGTTTCAAGACTAACCGATGTATGTGAAGGTTCAGCTTCTGCCCAAAGCAATTGACAGATAGTTTCTACAAATCTTGGCACTCCTCCAGAAACCACTGCAATAAAGTCAATTACTTCTTCTTCAAAAGGATAAATTTTATTGTCACTCCTCAAAGTAACAGAACTATTTTTGGTTTCTACATATCCTTTTACTTCTTGAGGACTCAAAGGCTTGAGAATCTTGAAATTAAACCTTGCTTCTTGTAGCTGGCGAGCTTCTGAAATAATTTGGGCATAGTATTCTTCCGTCACGCTGACACATAATGCCCAACCCGGTCTTGGTAAAAATTTTTCTGACAAACTGTGCAAAAAACTCAGAAAATATGAAATTTTTGTGTCGAGGATGGAAAATGCCGCCTCCACTTCATCAAAAGCAATTAGTATATAATATTTTTGAGTGCGCTTCAGCAGTTCAAAAAAAGCATCAAATAGATCGAGTAGCTCCATTTCCTCAAATAATTTTCGATCTGATTTTGTTAAAAGACCTTCCCGAAGCAAAACATTGTACAATTTCAGCAGAATTGCCCCCAAAAGACCTTCAAAGTGCTTATCTGGATGACTTGATGCGGCCACTGGTGTCACGATTTCTTGAAATTTAATCGGAACGCATACGCCGTCATTATCGTTAAATTCTTTAGCTATCAAATTGAGTAAAGTTGTTTTTCCATATCCGTACTCTCCTACGAAAAAAAGTTTGATTGGTCTTCTGATTTTGAGAGATTGTTTTACTTCATCCAGAAGGTCGTTAATAAACTTGGTTCGCACCAGTCTGGAAGTGTATTCCTGAGATACTACTGAGGCAGCAGCCCCAGAAACAACATAAGGATTTTGGGCAGGGGCAATAGGGTTTCCGTTAACGTCTTGGTAGGGCATAATCAAACAGCAATAGCAGGTTCTAATATTTTAATAAATCCATACTTAACTCCTCGGATATCAACTAAATCGATTCCGATATTACGAGCGAACTGAGATTTGGTTGTCCTTAATTCAATTCGGCGAGTAAGTTGTAATTGAATCAAATGTCTTTTAAAATCTTCCACCGTGTAATCTGAAACTTGCTTGAGGCGATCGAATATCTCGGCAACTGGGACTAAGCCCAGACTTTTACGAGCAACCTCTTCATAATTTTCTACGATAAAATCTAAGAGATTTAAGTAATTATCAATTGAAATCTTGTCTCTATAAAATACATCGAGATAACCCACACCAGGATTACCGACAAAATCATATCCACAATGCTGTAATAAGAATTCTTTAAGTTTAGCAGGCCGTGGATTTTCTGGTAATAGCTTTTTCTCATCAAGGACGGCTCGATCCTTATTGTAATCTTTAACTATTTGAGAATGCCGATCGCAAATTTGAGTTAACTTTTCCTCAAATATTTCAAGAGACGACGAATTTTTTACCAGATTTTCTAAGGGCTCGATCGCTTCAATTTTCGAGCGGACGGAAATTGATGCCCTAGTCTTTTCAGTCTTTGTTTCTGAATAAAATTTACCGTCTGCTTTATAGAGATCCAAAACATAAAAACCTGCTAAATAGTTTTTAATGGTTACAGCAGACATGGGAGTTCCCGCAGGTTTTTTGTTACGGGCATTATGAGTAACTAGCTTATCTTCCAACCAAGACAAAGCATCCTTTAAGGTCTGGCCGTCGTGGACCACCAGACCCTTTGCCAGTATCATCATGTCCTCTGGATACTCTTTGGGTAAGTAAAAAGTGGGAACGATCTTAGACATAGTTTTTTGACCCTAGTTTGGGGTACGAGTTAATTATAGCCCAAGTTCAAGACTAAAACCGCGATTCGGGGCTCCTAAACAAAAATTTACATTTGCCTTGTCCCAGTCGAAGGGCCACAGTAATAAAAGTTATAACTGCGTTCAAAGCGATCGCGCTCCTCAATTGACCCAATATCCTGCTTCCCTGCCCCAATAAAAAAATTTAAAAAAGGATATCCATTAAAGTACAATTCTTGTTACAATATTAGAAACATATTTTGAGTAATAAATGGGCCATAAAATACTACAAAATTACAATTTGGATCGCGATGTCCTTTTTGCCAGTGACGGTTCTTGGGGGTCGGACACTGAAGAAATGCCTCCCGTGAGATTTGCCACTTCGGAGGACTTGTCATGGATCGAATCTTTGGCAAACGCCCACCGACGGGAATTGGGTTTTGTGGGCCGAGTCGTTCTAGCTGCCGCGATCGCCAACTCAGAAATTCTCTGCGTTTCTGGATGCGGTTTTTTACACTTTCACCACCGTCGCGATCGCATTTCCACTCTCTATCATCTCTGCGTCGATCCCTCCCAGAGGCGATCGGGGATCGGTCGCCAGCTAATAGCTAAATGGTCGGAACATAGCAGACAAAATGGTATTAAAACTCTCCGTCTAAAATGCCCCATAGATAGTATTGCCAATGGATTTTATCAACGTTTAAATTTTCAAAGACAGGCTATAGAAAATGGCAAGCAGCGGAGTTTGGTCGTCTGGGAAAAAAAGCTACCAAATAAACCTCCTAAAGTGCCGGACTTTATAGCTTCTTTCAGCGCAAGCAGTAGCGAATTAAATCGTCTTTTTCAACTGTGGAAAGAAGGCAAAGATCCCCAAAATCGCAATCCCTTTGCCAAGGTAATTTATTCCCCCCTAGTTTGCCCGAAATCGACAACAACTTTTTTGCAAAAAGAAAAAGACAAAGGGGGTATAGAAACAGTTTGGTTTGATTGCGGTGCCTATCAAGTTCAACAGGGCAAACGCACTTACGAAGAACTATTATCATTTCTCGGAAAATTTTACTCGGAAAATTTGTGGGCAGATGGATATGTACTGCCAGATTTAGTTCCCTTAACTACCGATGACGATGAAACTGTCGAATATAAAGTCCGCGATACCCTTAATTATTGTCAAAAACTTTTCGAGCAAATGCCCCCTTATGCGCGAGAAAGAGCGATCGCTCCCGTCCAAGGAAGAAATATCGACCAAATCAACCGTTGCATTGAAACTTATGCTAAATTGGGAGTTAATAGAATTGGCTTCGGTTCTTGGGGAACTTCCGGTCCTAACGGCAGCGTTAATATGCTCTCTAAGTCCAGTTTGGCTTTGTTTAAAACTGTCTGCAATATTGCAAGAGAAGACGACATTAAAGTACATTGCTTTGGAATTGGAGGGCCAAACAGCTTTAAACGCCTGCGTAACAATAACTTGATTCCCGATAGTCTGGATAGTACCACTTGGTGGAAAGCAGGAGGATATGGCAGCATTTTTTTTCCCAATACTGCCCAAATTCAAGTTACAGTTAGACGCGGTTTTGAAACTACCAAAGCTGGTTTGGAAAAACTTAAAAAATCGACCAATCACTCCTGTTATTTTTGCGAAAATATAGAGATGTTAAGAACCAGCAGAAATCATAGAATAATGCACAATTTAGCATCTTGGTTGGATACATTGGAAAGTTAATATGGCTAAAAAATTAACCTTGCACGTTCAGCAAAATACTACTTTAGAAAGGGTGGCAGTTATTGTGGAGTTTTTGGAAAGCCAAAAAACCGATTTAGCAAAATTGGCGGAGGATTGTGGATTGGGCTTGTCCGTCTTGCAAAAAAACGTATTTCCCTTTTTAAGGAATCTGGGAATTATTGACAAAAAGACTCCCCCTTCATTAACCGATTTAGGAAAAAAAATATCCTTCGTACAGAGAACCGATCCTTCTTTACTGGGCGACCTCTTGCACTTAATAATTTATCAGTTGCATTTAGAGCAACCGGAGAAAAGATTTTCTTGGGCTTATGCCACAGTCGCACAACAACTTTGGTGGCGGAAAGAAGTGGTTTTATCCCCTTTAGAAAAAAAATCTTTAGTAGGAGTCGCGATCGATTTGGCAACTCAAAGCTTTGAACTATCCCAGCAGGAAATCGCTTTTAGCGACAGCAGTATTTCGGGCATCCTTAACTGGCTGCGAGCTTTGTCTCCAACGGTGTTAGAATTAAATGGAAAATTAGAAAACTTCAGTCGCCGATATTTCTGTGCCGCGCCCATTTTGCTAGAAGCGACAGACATACTTTATAAGCAGTTGGGTAGAACTTATGGCGTGAAAATTTTCTTGAAAGAAAACGTTTTAGATAGTCTGTGCCAAATGTTATTATTAGATCCGAGCGGCCTGGACAATTGTTTGGATAATGCTAAACTGACTTACGATTACGATGAGGGGGGACTTTTTGATTGGGGTTACGAAGGCGGTTACGGACAGTGGATAATGCTGGTAAAATCCCCTGAGTGGAATCAATTATTATAGTTTGCATCGACGAACAGACAAGATGTCTGTTCTACGAAACGCAGACAGCTGACTTGCTTCTGGTGCGCGGTGCGCACCCTACCAACTACTGATTAAGAATATGAAACGACTGCTCGAACAATTAAACTCGATTGAAGCGATCGCCAATACGGTCGCTCCCGGACAAATAGAAAAGGAACCTGACGCAGTAGGCAGCAGCTACGAACTCTACGCCGCTACTTACCATCCCATAGAGCGGGTAAAAGCGATAAAAGATCGTTTGATTGCAGAAATTTGCGCTCTCAAACCGGTCAATGGCTACCTGAGCGCGGACTACGGTTATGGCAAAACTGCTTCCTTAATTTATTTGTGGCAAGAGTGTCAGCATCAAGGAATCGTGGCAGTGCCACCGTTTAAATTTAAGGAAATCGGAGACTTGACGATCGCGACTTACGCCTGGGTTAAACTAATTCTAGAACGAGAAAAACCCGAACTGGTTTCCGAGTTCGAGAGTATTTATCGCGAGTACGGTTTGAAGTCTAACCAGGAGTTAGCGGCGAAGATAGCAAGCGAGTACAAGCTATCGGAAAAGAAAGCCCTCTCCATCGTTCGAGAATTAAATACCGATACCGCCAACACCGATAGCGTGTTGAATTTTTGGCAGGAAACGGTTTCTCTTCTGCGTAAGGCAAATAAAAAAGGACTGGCAATATTTGCCGATGAGTGCCAAGAATTTCTGAGAACCGAAGAAGGTTCTAGCGTTCGCATTCAGATTCTCAGCGACTTAGTTAAGGGAATGCGGGCTCTGGGAAAAACACCCGTAGCGTTGATTTTAGGGATGCCAGCAAGTCCTACCGAGTCTGCTATTGAAGAACAAGCCAGAGATATCATCCACCGAATGCAGCAACAGAAAGTTTCCCTGCGGTTGGCAGGTGCTTATAATTCTGAATTTCCCCGAAGTTTGTGGACTTTTTTGTGCGACAAGTTTTTACCTAAAGGAGTGGATTCAGAACAATTAGTAAATAGCGCAACAATTGAGAGTTTGGGACAGTTGTGCGAACGCTCGGACCTGACATCGGGTCCTCGTACTGTAGTTGAAATATTTAAACGCATAGCTCAGTTTGCGGCTGAGAACGATCGTCCTTACACTCCTTTAGATTTAATGGAAGATTATCTAACAGGGGCAATTCAACTATACGGTCCGCAACAACATAGAATCAACCACGCTCTTAACAATTTGGAATCTGTTATAGCATTTCCCAAACATCCAAAAGCAAAGGAAACAATTAAACTCCTTGCCGGCTTCCCCGCAGGCGTGACTCTAAATGTAGCTAAGAAATTCAAGCTGTCGGACAGTCTCAAAAAATTAGCCGCTGACGATCTTGTTTACGGTCAGCACATTATCCAGTTAACGGAAAAAAGTTTTGCTCTCATCGACCTCTACAAGCAAAATAGACCCACCGTCGTCGATAAAATTATCAATCAATTTCGCCAAAGGTGGTTCAGCAATTGGAACGATACTCAAAAAGAAGAGAAGGCGATAAAAACATTTGTCAGTGAAATTGTTCCTTTATTATTTCCCCCTGCTAGATCTGCTCAAAAAGCTAATTGGAATTGGCGGTTTAAAGATGAGTGGCAACAGGACAGATATGGACTGTTTAACTTCTTAACGGGGGCTCCTGAAAAGTATTATGCGGAGTTTCCCAATCGTTCTTTGGTTGTTGGCGTTGGCAGTAAAAATTCCGATCTGATGAAATTTCGATCGCCAGAGGAAACTCATTTAGATTTCCGCTTTTATTTGAACTACGATTCTAGCAGTATAGAGAGCGAAAGACAGAGCTTAATGGCGATCGCTGGCACGTCCCAAGTAGATTTTAACCTTCAACTAAACCGCTGTTTTGGCAGTCAATATCCCAAAAATTTTGGCTTGCTAGCCAGATTTATACCAGCCGAAAAATGCTCTATTTGTACGCTTTTAGCTTTGTCCGAATATATTCAGGAATGGCTTTTAAATAATCCTGAAGTCAGCAAAGCAGATCGAGCGAGGTTGGAACACCATCGCCAGGAATGCCATCAACATTCCTTACGACTTTTGTTTCCAAACGTTACTGCCGAACTCTGGAAAGTAGAAGGTTTAGAAGGTTTAGAAGGAAGCGAAATCAAGTTAGTTGAATCGGTATTTTATCAAAAATGCAAAGCTTTATTTCCAGAGTATCGCTCCTATTATGTGAATTTGCATCCCAATTTATCAAAATATAAGCTTGCCCTCGAAAAACTTCCTATCGCCGTTCGTCGCGGTCGGCAGCAATATCAAGCACCAAAAGTAGAATTTCAAGAATTATTTGAGGCTACAGGTTCTAGTTTGCCAAGTCTTTTGGCAATTTTTAAACAACACGGTCTAATTGACGAATACAAAATTGCCAGCAAAAATTCTGGTAAATCTTCGATAAAGTTGGCGCAAAATTATTTGGAGGAATTTATTAGCGATCGATTTGAATTGAGCGTAAATAATGCAAAAAACACACAAAATATCAAATACGAGAAGTTAGGAGAAGAGGTAAAATATCTGGGCTATCTTCCAGAAGAATTTGAGGCAGCAATTGAATGGTTGGAGCTGCGACGCTACATAAAATGGGAGCGACACAAGGGGGTTATTTCTCCTGCCTCATCGGAATTAAACCAGGATGATTTAAAAAGCGAGTCGAAGGAAATTAGCTCTAAAGTTGATTCTATGGTTGAGGTTTTCAACGAGAAGCCTATCCAGGAAATCAAACAAAAAATAGGTAGTATTAACGAGTTTATAGAATGCGATCCCGGTTCCGAACTAGAACTAGACAAAATCCGAGTTCAGCTACAAACATATTCGGAAAGTCTGGAAAAATTTCAAAACCAGAAGCGCTCCGAACTTCAAAGCAGAAGAAAAGAGCTTCAGTTAAAGCTCGCTAATTTTACTGTGGAGTTAAAGAATTCTAAAGTTAGTCAAATAATTAGCACTAATAGCGAGCTGGAGGAGTGTCTAAATAAGTACCGCAAACAGTTAGAAAAAGAAATAGATCGCCTCGATAAAAGTTGCCAAAAAGAGGCGGGTTTGCTTTCTGGAGATACTACAGACATCTTGATGCTACAGGAGCAAATAGAAACAGGGCATTGCTTTTTAAAAAAATCTGAAAAAACTTTCGACCATCTTAAGTCTTTAGTAGATGGTTTAGAAGAGTGGCGACTCGCCCTCACCCGTGCCGAAGGGTTGCGAGAAAGGCTGCTAAACCAACCAGAACACTTACAAGATTATAATGATAAGTTTGTCGATCGCGCTATAGTGAGTTTTGACAAGTTAGGAATAGAAAGTTTTTTACAACACGAAGAACTGGAACGTCCACTAGATGAAATAGAAGAACAGATTAAGAATAAAACGCGAGGGGAAAGAGCAGTATTTGAGAATCGTTTAGATGAATGCGATCGCATCTTAGCCGAAGTTGCGGGCAGTAAAAACTTTTTGCGAGAAAGATGCAAATTCGATAGCGAGGATTTAGAAGGGTCGATCGCCGCTTTAGAACAAGTATTGATTGAGGGACTGATTGCTTGGTGCGATCGAGAAAATGTAACTTTAAGCGAGTTAGAAGAAGATTTTTGCTTTATGTCGCGAAAAGGCGATGACGACCTTACTTCTACTCGGGAAAAAATTAGCAATTTGAAAATTGAGCTGCGTCAAATAAAAGAACAATTGCCATCCACAATTAACGACCCAGATAGGTTGGAAGAAGCGATCGCTAATCTCAAATCGATTGGCGATAAAAAGCAGGAACTTGAACCGAAAAAGAAAAAAAATCAACTGCCCAAAAAAGATCGTCTTAACAAGGAAGAAAAAAAAGTTTTAAACCTCATAGCTGAGGATGACTTCTATCAGAGTCCTAGCAAACTTTACCAAAACTTGTCAGAAGACACGGAGCTAGGAAAGCTCTTGACAAGTTTGTACGAAAAAGGGTACATCAATATATTAATTCGTCCTCGTAAGTGAAGTTAAATGAAGGTTTGCCCTCACTAAAGCGATCGCTCCCAAACAAACCCACCAAACAACAACAACCCAGAACAGGCAAGATGCCTGTTCTACGGGTGAAAAGACCGAAATTATTGCTCCACCGGTTCTCTGGGAGGTCGAGACTTACCCATTAGGCGTTCCCGGCGTTGGCGGCGCAAATCTGCTTCCACCATCGCAGTTAGTTCCTCTAATTGTAAGTCCCACAGTTCCAACTGTCGGTTGCTTTCCCGCAAACGCTCCACATTGCGCCTTCTGGTTTCGGCATCGGGGATTTTTTTCTCTGTCATGATAAGTTCCAATTCCTTTTAATTTCAAGAACGCTCGCTGCCGCAGCGGAAGCTGCCGCTTCAGATTGTTCGATGGTCTGTTCTAGTAACTCTAGCATAGCAGTAGGGGCAGTTGGTTGAATTGACAGAACCCTCAGCAATAGGCTGTGAAGACGAGAATAAGGAACGGTTAGCCGTTCCCTGGCACTCTGAAGTTCTTCTAACTCGCCGATAGTTTCTGAAGTTTCCCCGTACTCCTCGAATAGCTGCCACTCCGCCGCCGATGCTTCTTCTATCCCTTCGGCTAGCTGTCGCATCAGGCTGAATATGGTGCTTAAAGTTTCCTCCGATAACTTGGCCATTCTTTTCTCTTGCAACGTACAAGAACAATATAGCATCGTTACCGCTTTTTGTAAAGCAGAAAATTAATATAATTTTTTAAGGAAAGGCGATCGCTCCCAACTGGCCATTTTTTTCTCCCCGTAACTGTTCTATCCATTGCATTTACCTCGCTCCTGGTTTACATATTCTTGTGCGTCGATACCTTGCCAGATTTCCTTACCCAACCCCTCTAACTCAGTAAGGGACTTGCAATTTAATAAGATACCGGTGTTGGGTGGAGGTTCGCGGCACCCAACCTACAAGAGACTACAAGAGACTGGTAGTTTATTTTTTAACAAGTCCCTAATCTTACGTTGCGGTTTGGCGATCGCTCGGTGACGCACGTCGGACAATATGTCGTCAATTAACCGCAGTTGCTCCTCTGGCGGTAAGTCAAATACCATGTTCTTGATTTCGTTATAACTGGCCATGACCTTTTCTCCTTAATCTCTTTTTCTCTATTATAGGGGA
>CAZUCT010000130.1:0-18135 GCA_964619285.1 uncultured bacterium
GATTAGCGATTAGCGATTAGCCATTTTCTATTTTTGCAAATATGGGATGCTCCCAGAAAATCGGGAGCATCCCATATTTGTAATTTTTACCCCTCGATAATTTCATGACTCACACTCATACTCTTGACTCACACTCAAACAAAAAGCGGTTTTTTTGAGTATGAGTGTGAGTCATGAGTGTGAGTCATGAGAAAATAAATATGCAAAATTGAGATGCTCCCAAACTACAGTTAACTCAAGCTCAGTTAATCCAAAGCGAAAAGATGTCTTCTTTGGGACAGTTGGTGGCGGGGGTTGCCCATGAAATTAACAATCCTGCAAATTTCATCCACGGCCATATCAATCCTGCTTCTGAATATGCGGAGTCTTTGTTGTCTTTAGTGGAGCTTTATCGGCGCTATTATCCCGAACCAAAATCGGAAATTGCGGCGGAAATAGAGGCGATAGATTTGGATTTTGTTAAGGATGATTTTCCGAAGTTGTTGCATTCGATGAAGGCGGGAACGGAACGCATTCGGGAGATTGTTAAATCCCTGAGAACTTTCTCCCATTTTGAGGAGTCGGAGTTGAAAATGGCAGATATTCATCCTAATATTGAGAGCGTGTTAACGATTCTGGCGCACCGTTTGGAGGGACAGTTTAAACCTTACAACATTGAGGTTATTAAGGAATACGGAAATTTACCTTTAATCGAATGCTATCCGGGTTGGCTCGATCGGGTTTTTCTGAATGTTATTAGCAATGCGATCGATGCTATTGATGAGTTCTATTTCCAGGGGCGATCGCCCCTGGAAATAGAACAAAATCCGGGGAGAATTAGGATTGTGACTGGAGCTAACGATTTGGGGCAAGCAACGATTGAAATTATTAATAACGGTAAGCCGATTTCGCCCCAGTTATTGAATCGGATTTTTGACCCGTTTTTTACTACTAAAACTGTTGGTAAAGGGACTGGTTTGGGGTTGACTGTTAGCTATTCTATTATTGTGGATAAGCATCAGGGTTCTTTGGAGGTTCGTTCTCTTCCTGGGGAAACTTCTTTTGGGATTTTAATTCCGCTCAAGCAAGGGTTAATATCAATTAACAATTGACAATTAACAATTAACAATTGACAATTGACAATTAACAATTAGGCGTTTTTGCAGATTAAACGTGGGGTGGGGGCAAAGCCTGAGGACACATAAATGGGTGCATCTCAATTTTGAGGAAAACCTACAATTCAACGCTTTTTGCGAGCTTGCTAATTGCTAATTGCGAGCTTGCATGGCTCTAGAACGCAATTAGCGATTAGGGACTTGTAATTTAATAAGATACCGATGTTGGGTTCCGTTTCACTTCACCCAACCTACAAGAGACTGGTAGTTTATTTTTGCACAAGTCCCTTAGCGATTAGCGATTAGCGATTAGCCATTTTCTATTTTTGCAAATATGGGATGCTCCCCACATAAATTAACGATAAAAATCGTTAATTGTTAAAAGATGTTTCCACGGCTTGAAAAAATTTGCGGATTGGACGTTGACGGATCTATGGTTTCATGTTTTAATAGAACCGTGCAAAACAAGTAACCCATGAGAATAGCAACGGGAAGGTCATTTATCGGGCTTAATTTTTGGGTTATTTGGGCCGGCCCTGCATCTACAGATGGATTAATTAGGGATTGCTGTCGGGAATCCAAAAACTTAACAATTAGCAATTAGCAATTAGCAATTAGCAATTAGCAATTAGCAATTAGCAATTAGCGTTAAATTCTTGGCGAGTTCGGCAAGTCCTAATCAAATTGAATAACTAAACCAGTTAAAAACTATGCTAAAAAAGCCACGGTTTAAAAACTGTTATCGGGCAGAAACTGTAGATGGTGAAGGAATATTTATTGTAGGAGAAAGGGGGTCTTTTTTATTAAGCGAAGACCCGCTTTATCAAATTTCAATTCCTTTAATAGACGGCAACCGTACTACTGAAGAAATAATCGATCTAACCAGTTCTAATTTGCTGCTTGCTGGGGGTAAATCAACCACCGAAGCAGAAGAAACGAACTTGAATCTACAGCTAGCAATAGAAATTGGAGCTAAAATTCAATACGCTCTAATAGAAATGAAAAAGTCCGGCTATCTGGTTGAAAGCGAAGAAAGTAGGGAAGAATTAGGAACTCAATTAACTGCATTTTGCGAAAGTTTAAATATCGACCAAAAGCAAGCAAGTCACCGGTTGCAAACTACGAAAGTAGCTGTAAAAACTTTTGGCAAGGTTGCCGCCTCGGAATTAACTGCCACCCTGGAATCTCTGGGGGTGCAAATAGCTGATGAAGCAGATGCAGATTTAGCATTGGCCCTGACCGATAGCTATCTCCGAGAAGGTCTGGATGCCTTTAACCAAGAAGCTTTGGCAAAATCGCGCCCCTGGATGCTGGTAAAACCAGTGGGAACGGTTATTTGGCTGGGGCCAATATTTCAGCCGGGGAAAACTGCTTGTTGGGAATGTCTGGCCCAAAGGTTGCGCCATAACAGGCCCTCGGAAGCCTTTATCGAACGACGCAGGGATAACTCTTCCCCTTTAATCCCGCCCTTGGCGGAACTGGCCGTCAGCGAACAAACTGCTCTGAGAATGACGGCCCTGGAGATGCTGAAATGGATTCTCCAGGGAGAAAATAAACGCCTGGAAGGAGCGATCGCGATTTATGACAGTCTGTCTCTGGCCATTCAAAATCATCCCCTGGTCAAACGGCCTCAATGTCCCCGTTGCGGATACCTCAAACCGCAAAAGCGACCCCTCCCAGTGATTCTCGGCAGCCGCCAGAAAAGGTTTACTAAGGATGGGGGACATCGTTACGTTACCCCGGAGGAAACTCTCAAGCGCTATCAACATCATCTTAGTCCGATATCGGGAGTAGTGAGAGCTTTAGAAAAACTGCCTTGGGATTGTAACGGTTTGGCTTATGTTTATACTGCCAAACATCATTGTGCTTCTGCGTTTGACGATATAGATAATTTGAAAAAAAATCTCGGGGGTAGAAGTGCGGGAAAAGGTAAAACGGACGATCGAGCAAGAGCTAGCGGGTTGTGCGAAGCGATAGAACGCTATTCGGGCATTTTTCAAGGGGATGAAATAAGGATTAAAAACAGCTATGGAGGGTTGGCCGATCGCGCTATTCATCCCAATGCTTGCACGAACTTCAGTCGGGGTCAATACGATAAGCGAGCATTCTGGAACGCTCGACGTGGAGACCTATTTCAGAAAGTACCCGAACCTTTTGACGAGGTGAGAGAAATTGAATGGACTCCAGTTTGGTCTTTAACCGAGCAAGACTTTAAGTATTTACCCACGGCCTATTGTTATTTTGGCTATCCCCTGCCACCAAATCCCGACTGTTGGGCAAATACTAACGGTTGCGCTGCGGGGAATACTTTAGAAGAAGCAATTTTACACGGTTTTTTGGAGTTGGTGGAGCGAGATAGCGTGGCTTTGTGGTGGTACAATCGCTTGCAAAAGCCGAGGGTGGATTTAGATAGTTTTGAGGAGCCTTATTTTCGAGGGATAAGCGAATATTACCAGTCTATCGGGCGAGAAATTTGGGTGCTGGATTTGACAGGGGATTTGGAGATACCCACTTTTGCGGCGATTTCTCGGCGGGGCGATCGCCCGGTAGAAGATATCATCTTCGGGTTTGGGACTCATTTCGACCCCAAGTTAGCCATCCAAAGAGCGCTGACAGAGGTCTCTCAAGTGCTGCCGGCAGTTTTGAGTGCCAACCCCGACGGTTCGACTCGATATGCAATTTCTGCCGAACCCCAGATGTTGCATTGGTGGCAAACCGCAACGAGAGAAAACCAACCCTATTTAGTCCCCGATCGCCTTCTTCCCTCTAAGTGCTACTCTGACTATAAAGTTGTTTGGCACGAGGATTTCTTAGAAGATATTCAATACTGTCAAAACCTGGTTCGGGAAAAGGGCATGGAAATGCTGGTTCTCGACCAAACCCGCCCGGATATCGGCTTAAATGTGGTTAAAGTCATCGTTCCCGGTTTGCGGCATTTTTGGAAGCGACTGGGGCCGGGACGACTTTATGACGTTCCGGTGGAAATGGGTTGGCAGGATAAACCTTTGATGGAGGAGGAAATGAATCCAATTCCCTTGTGGATGTGACGACCGACCAAGAAACCCGGTTTTTCCAAAAAACCGGGTTTCTGAAATAGGTCAGTTTCTCAGAGAAAAGAAAAGTAGGTTGTGCGGACCTTCGTGGAACCCAACATCCATCACCCCCCTTTCAAAGGGATTTTCCTTATGTTGGGTTCCGTTTCACTCCACCAAACCTACAAGAAAATAAGTTTGAGGTCAGAAAAGTAGGTTGTGCGGACCTTCGTGGAATCCAACATCCATCACCCCCCATGTTGGGTTCCGTTTCACTCCACCCAACCTACAAGAAAATAAGTCAATTGTTAATTGTTAATTCCCATGCTAAACGGTTATCAAATTCTAGATGGAGACGCCCATGTTTACGAACCCCATTCTTTATGGGAAACTTATCTCGAACCGGGGTTTCGGGATTTTGCTCCTACTGCGGATCTCAAGATTCAAGGGGTGTCTGTTATGAGCAAATATTCTCAGACCCTCCTCGATGAGGGGGTCAAACAAGTGGCGCAGTCTCACCCTCTCTCTTTGGCGAGGGAATTTAACCCAGAATCTCAAGTGCAAGCGATGTACCAAATGGGAGTCGATATTGCTTTTATTTATCCAACTTATTTGGCGTGGATTACCGGCGTGGATGCAATGGCTTCCCCACAGGTGGGGGCTTATGTCCGCGCTTACAATAATTGGCTGCGGGATTTTTGCAGCTACAACCCGGCAATTTTAAAGGGTGTGGGGGTTGTCAATCTCCACGACCCAGAAGAAATGCTCCAAGAATTGCGACGGATTGCGGATTTTGGCTGGAAGGCCGTCTATTTGCGTCCAAATCCGGTTAAGGGAAGGTTGCTCTGCGATGCAGCTTACGATCGCTTTTGGACGGAGTGCGAGGAACTCGATATGGCTGTAAGTCTCCACGAGACGACTCACAGCAGGGTGCCGAGTGCGGGTGCCGATCGCTTTCATTCTCGTTTTGCCCTCCACGCTTGTTCTCATCCCATGGAACAGATGATGGCTTTGTTGGCTTTGATTGAAGGGGGGGTGTTGGAAAGTCATCCTCGACTGAGGGTGGGATTTCTGGAATCTGGTTGCGGTTGGCTGCCTTACTGGTTGTGGCGGTTGGATCGCGAGTACGAAGATTTGCGGTGGGAAGTGGGCGATCGGGTTAAGATGAAACCGTCAGAGTATTTTCGCCGCCAGTGCTTTATTGCCGTGGAACCTTCGGAAACTTATCTTCCAAGGGTGCTGGAGGAACTTGGGGAGGATAATCTGATTTTTGGTTCCGATTATCCTCACATGGACCATAAAACTGATGCGGTTGCCGATCTGGTGGAATTGGAGGGACGGTTGTCCAAAAATGTTCTTCAGAAAATCCTTTGGGACAATGCCAGGAGGTTTTATGGTTTAGAATAAGGAAGCAGTTTTTTACAACGTCTGGATTTTAATGTAGTTTTATGGAGTTAATATGAAATTCGCTCAACGATTCCCTGCTATTTTATCTGTGATTTTGGCTTGTGTACTGGGTGGTGGGTTATTGCTGCTGACTGCTGAAAATGCTCGGGCTCGAGCATCTGCCGTTCCCCAACCCAAGTTAAGTTACAATATTCCTTTGAATCCCAGCCTTATCAATGACCCCTATACTAATTTGGGGGCTTTTGCTTGGGAGACATTTGTCGCTCTGAACTGGCCAGCCAGTCAGGACGGTTCTCCTCTAACGGACAAAAAAATAGGCGAAGTTCCCGATGCGCCCAGGGTTTGGGAATTTTATAAAACTCCCGAGGATGTCTTTAATCCCAGTAGCGAGCAATCCACAAGTCTGAAACTGCAAAACCTCCGACTCACGGAAATTAACTCGAATGAAACTATCGCTTTAATACAAAAACTGGCATTATTAGAATATAAAGATAGTAATCCGAGCCAGGAGTTGCTCGATATTTTCCCAGATCTTAAATCGGTGGATATCTTGTTAGAAGGCTCAGAACCTTTGGTGGATCGTAACAGAAACTACATCTTAAATGAAGTTCGTATGAATCCTGTTGAGGTCGCACAAATCAATGAAAATCATTGGTATGATGCAGCAAATCTCCAGAACTTCGACAATAAGGATAATCCCTTTACACTGATGTGCAGTGCCAAGCAGCCGAATGGAACGTATCCAACTTCCCCCCCCTTTGATAAACTCCCTTGCTCGGACAATGGCTCGGAAGGTACAATTGAACTCAAAGCGGCGTGGATGGTTCTGCGCGATCCCGTTCCCGATGAAATGCGCTCGAAATACTACACCACGACTCGAACTTTTTACATACAGACTCCCGAAAATGTTGGTGGCGATAAAACCGAGGTAACGGTTCCCGTGGCTTTAGTGGGTTTTCACATTTCTCACAAAACCAGCCAGAAAGGATGGGTGTGGGCCACTTTCGAGCAGATCGATAATGCACCAGATGAAGGCAACCTGCCAGAACCGGGAGATGGACATTACAATCTGTATTCTTCAAACTGTACGAACAATTGCGATCGGAATAAGGCTTATGTAGAACAACCATACCTTTGGCGCAAAGAATATCCTCATGCAGTAACCAGAACTAAAGAGGGAAATATTGAGCAGCAAATTCCTTCCCAAATTAGTCGGCTAGTTTCCATTCCATCTATCGCTAAGGAACTGAACTCAGTCTGGCAACAAGAACTGGATGCAGAAGTTTCTAACTCTATTTGGAAAAATTATCAACTCATTGGCGTTCAGTGGTTGCGAAATCCTAGTTTACCTTACCAAGAGGATCGTCGGGATGAGTTTCCTCAACAGTTGGCCAATGTCACTTTAGAACCTTACGTTCAAAAGGCAACTCCGGGTAACTCCTGTGTGGCTTGTCATACAATCGCTCGTCTCCCGTCGTTCCCATCTCTAGACGCTCTAAATCTTGACAGCGCTCATTCAGATTTTAGCTTTTTGCTCAAAGATGCTAAATAGTCTTTACAGGCTGTGGCTCGTTTCGATCTAAAATTGAACGGACAAAGGATTTTGGAAAAACTATTAAAATTGAAATGCCCCCCTTGACAAATCGATCGAGTCAAGCTACCATAGAAAAATCCCATTCATTACGGAGGATAATTTCGTGACCGATAAAAGCGATATCGAATACCCAGTATTAAAGACCACAATTCCCCCAGAACTATTACAACAATGGCCAGCAGAAGTTAAAAAAGGGGTAAGTCAATGGTCCCAAGTTACGGCATGGTTGTGGACTGGCTGCTTGGCTTTTGCTAGCGATATGGCAAAAGCACAAAAAGAACAATCGCTGAAAAACTTTCTCTTTGACCAACTCAAAGTTCAAGCCCAAAGCTCGGCTGCTTATATTGCATATGGCGATCCAGAAACGAAAACAAAAGCAGATGCAGCTTCAAGAAATATCAGAAATTTGCTTTTAGGTCATAACGATCGAGTCGAAGGACTTCCTAGCGGAATAGACTTTACGTTATCTGATGCGATCGAGAAGTTGACTGGCGATGCTCTTATCACAGTTTCAAATCCTGAATTTGGTAACTTGTTTTTGTTTCAAGTAACAACCAATTCTTTTAGTGGAGCGGTCGATTATGCGAAGGATGAAGATGGTAACATCATAAAAGATAAATATGTTCTTTTCCTCGCTTTCCCACCGCGTCCTGCATTGAATGAATTTACCGTTACAGAAAAAGAGTTATATAACTGGGCAAACAACATAAATCCTGAAGGAAGCTATCTTCCTCCTTCCCCTTATATTCCGATTGCTGGAACCTAAGAGTATAACTATTGAGACACTCCCAAAACGACCTCCCGGTTTGGAGTTTTGGGTTCAAAAACCAGAAATACTCCAAACAAGATTAGGAGATTTGGAAAGCAAAGTATGCAGAAGGAAGGGTAAACGCGCCTAGTTTTTGTAAAAAAAATTAGATGCGTTTATCATCAAAATAAAAATGTAAATTGAGGATTGAAATGAGTACAATTACAGATTATCAAATTACTGCTAAAGTTTACGAAAGTGCGAACTCGTTAGTTTATCGTGCCTTAGATACTGACAAACGTTCCGTTATCCTAAAAGTTCTCAAAAAAGATTATCCGAGCCCGTCCGAACTGACGCGATACAAACAAGAATACGAGATTACTCGCTCTCTCAAGATACCAGGCGCGGTCTCGGCTTACGATTTATTGCCGTATGAAAATACTCTGGCGATCGTTCTGGAAGATTTTGGCGGTCAGTCTTTAGATACTTGGCTCAAATCTCAGTCTTTTACAATCTTAGAGTTCCTCCAAATCGCCATGCAAATTGCCGAAACCTTGGCGGAAATTCATAGTAGGAATATTATTCACAAAGACATTAATCCTTCTAACATTATTTTAAATTTAGAAACAGAACAAGTCAAGATAATTGATTTTGGCATTTCTAGCATTTTCACCAAAGAAACCCCCGCTTTAAAAAATCCCGAAGTTTTAGAAGGAACCTTAGCCTATATTTCCCCAGAACAAACGGGAAGAATGAATCGAAGCCTCGACTATAGAACGGATTTTTATTCCTTGGGGGCAACTTTTTATAAAATGCTAACCGGACAGACGGTTTTTGAAAGCCAGGACGCTCTAGAGTTAGTTCACTGTCATATCGCCAGGGAACCAATCCCTCCCCATGAAATTAACTCTTCAATTCCCAAAACCATCTCTCGCATCGTGATGAAATTACTGGCAAAAACTGCCGAGGAACGCTATCAGACGGGGTTGGGATTGAAAGCGGATTTAGAGGAATGTTACAAACAGCTACAGGAAACAGGGCAAATCGCAGAATTTGCCCCAGCCAGTCGCGATTTTGCCGAAAAATTTGAAATTCCCCAAAAACTCTACGGACGAGAATCAGAAATTAAACAATTACTAGAAACCTTTAAGCGAGTCACTGAGGAAACCACCTCTCAAAAACGAGCGGAAATGATGCTGGTGGGAGGATTTTCTGGTATCGGTAAAACGGCATTAATTCAAGAACTCTACCGACCGATTTCCCAACAACGCGGTTATTTTATTGCGGGTAAATTCGACCAGTTTCAGCGCAATATTCCTTACTCTGCAGTTGTTTCTGCTTTCGGGTCTCTCGTGCGTCAATTACTGACAGAAAATCAAGCCCAATTAAACCAATGGCGCGACAAGTTAAACGAGGCTTTAGGAATTAACGGTCAAGTTATCGTCGATGTTATCCCAGAAATCGAGCAAATTATCGGCAAGCAACCTCCCGTTCAAGCCCTAGAACCTGCCCAAGCTCAAAGCCGTTTCAATCTAGTTTTTCAAAGCTTTATTCGCGTTTTTTGTCAGAAAGAGCATCCCCTGGTTATCTTCTTAGACGATTTGCAATGGGCGGATTTTGGAACCCTGAAGTTAATTGAATTAATGATGGGCGATCGCAACACGGAGTATTTGCTGCTACTCGGTGCCTATCGCGATAATGAAGTGGATGCCAATCATCCCACAATCCTGACCCTCGAAGGCTTGAAAGAACAAGGGGCAATTGTTAACGAAATTATTTTAACCCCTCTCAATCTTGAGGATATCGCTCGACTCTTAATCGATACCCTCCATCGCGATCGCGAAACCGTTAATTCTCTGGCAGAATTAATCTTGCAAAAAACTGCGGGCAATCCTTTCTTTATCAATGAATTTCTGAACGCGATCGAGCGGGAAAATCTCTTCACCTTCAATCGGAATCGCCAGTTTTGGGAATGGAAAACGTCAGAAATTACCGACCTTAACATTACGGATAATGTAGTAGATTTGATGATAGGCAAGCTACGAAAGTTGGTCGATACAACCCAAACTGTCTTGCGCCTGGCGGCTTGTATTGGTAATAGTTTCGATTTGAAGACCCTCTCAATTATTGACGAGAGCTCCGAGTCAGAAATTTTTCAAAAACTTTTGCCAGCCATTCAACAAGGTTTAATTCAACCTGTCTCCGAGTTGGAAGTAGCCTCAGAAGCTCTATTAGAATCCACGTTAATCGTGCGAAATTATAAGTTTCGCCACGACCGCATCCAGCAAGCAGCTTATGCCCTAATCGAACCCGAACTGCTGAAATCCGTCCACCTTCAGATCGGTCGCTTGTTATTGGCTAGTTTGAGCGAGGCAGAAAGGGCAGAGAAGATATTTACTCTGGTCGATCATCTCAATAAAGGTATCGAGTTAATCGACGATAAAACTGAAAAGAGCGAGCTCTTAAAACTTAACTTAGATGCCGGAAAAAAAGCCAAGGAATCGATTGCATATGCAGCATCGAGAAATTATCTGCTTCGGGCAAAAGATGAATTCCCGGGTGACTTATGGGAAGAAAATTATGAAATGGCGCTCGATCTTTATAAAGAGCTGGCAGAGATTGAGTATCTTAATGGTGATTTCGATCGCTCTCAATCAGTCATTGCAATAGCTCTAGAAAAAGCGAAATCGGTACTCGACCGTACAGAGTTTTACTTGCTTCAAATTGTTGAATATACTTTATTGAGCAAATGGGTTGATGCGATCGAATCAGGCCGCGTTGCTTTGGCGTCTCTGGGCATCAATCTTCCTCGTCAAGATCTTTCCTTAGCTTTGCAATCAGAACTGAGAGAGTACAGAAAAAATTTAGGAGAGCGAAAAATCAGCTCCTTGTATGATAGCCCAGAGATGGTAATCCCAGAGAAGAAAGCTGCTTTAAAAATTCTCAGTAAAGTCTATCCTGCGACTTTTGGTTACGATCCGGCACTAGGCAGGATTATTTCCGTGAAATTAGTCGATCTTAATCTTAAATACGGTCACACAGAAAAATCTCCACCAAGTTACAGCATTTTTGCGGTACTTGCGGCTCATGTCTTGAAAGAATATCAAGTGGCTTACGAATACGGTTCTCTTGGGATTAAACTAGCTGAAAAATATGCTGATTGGTCCGCTAAATGCTTTGCTAATCTCCTTCATTCCGGCATGGCAGTGCATCCAGTAAAAGCAATCAAGTACGCCGAGCAACATAGTACAGATGGAATTAATGCAGGATTGCAAGGTGGCGAGCTACAAATAGTCGGCTATCACTTGATTTATAGGCTTTATAATTGGCTTTGTCAAGGCAAGAGTTTAGATTTTATTTCAAAAGAGGTAGCACAATGCTTATCTTTTACCAGAAAAACTAAGAACGATTGGTCGTTAGATTGTGCTATCGCAGTCAAGGTTGTTATTGAAAAATTAATGGGTATTACTCCCGATAGCTTTGATGGAGAGGATTTTAATGAAACCGCTTCAATTGAAGAATGGCAACAAAGAACACCTTCGGCAGTTTGTTTTTATTACATATTAAAATCTCAAGCTCTATGTCTCTACGATCGCCCAATAAGCTTGAGCGTTCTGGAATACGCTGAAACATTATTTGATTATATTCCAGGAATGAGCCCGATTGCAGAACATAACTTTTATTACTCCTTAACCCTCATCGCCCACTATTCCGAAGCATCCCCAGAAGAGCAAAAAGAATACTGGCAAAAAATCGAAACCAACCAAAAGCAGATGAAAATCTGGGCAGATAACTGCGAAGCCAACTTCCTCCACAAATATCTTTTAGTTGCCGCCGAAATGGCACGCATTTCCGACCGATGGCCCGAAGCAATAGAACTGTACGATCGCGCCATAGAATCCGCCAAAGAACACGAATTCGTACAAAACGAAGCATTAGCCAACGAACTCGCAGGCAAATTCTGGCTCTCGCGAGGCAAAGAAGACTTTGCCAAACTTTACATGAGAAAAGCCCGTCAAGGCTATCAAATCTGGGGCGCAAAACGCAAAGTCGAACAATTAGAAGAAAAATATCCCCAATGGTTCGTCACCGAATCATCGGGCTCCGGAGGCACCATCAACACCACCACGGGAACGAGAACCGCATCCCTCGACATTGATACAGTAATCCAAGCCTCCCAAACCCTAGCAGGAGAAATCATCCTGAAAAACCTCCTGGGGAAACTAATGAAAATAGCGATCGCCAATGCAGGAGCAGAAAAAGGCTATCTCTTACTCAAAAAAGATGACAACTGGTTTATCGAAGCGGAAGGAATCATCAATAGTAACGATATCGAAGCCCTACAATCGGTTCCCATGGAAAGCGCCTTACTATCTCCAGGCATAGTAAACTACGTCGCCCGCACCAAAGAAAACGTCGTCCTCGCCGACGCCAGCAGTCAAGGGCAATTTACCCGCGACCCCTACATCATCGCCAACAAACCCAAATCGATCCTCTGTATGCCCCTCATCAACCAAGGTAAGGCTAGCGGCATCCTCTACCTCGAAAATAACCTCGCCACTGGAGCGTTTACCAGAGAGCGAACCGAAACCCTGCAAGTGCTATCTTCTCAAGCGGCCATTGCTATAGACAACGCCCGCCTCTACAACGAACTAGAAAGCTACAGTCGCAACCTAGAAGACAAAGTAGAAGAGCGCACGGTACAATTAGCAGAAGCAACCCGCAAAGCAGAAGCGGCCAACGAAGCCAAAAGCTCCTTCATCGCCAATATGTCCCACGAACTGCGCACCCCTTTAAACGCCATTCTCGGCTTCTCCCAACTCCTAACCCGCAGTCAAGGTCTAGCCCGCGAACAGCAAGAAAACGTCGGCATCATCGCCCGCAGTGGGGAACACTTGTTAACTCTGATAAACCAAGTATTAGACCTCTCCAAAATCGAAGCCGGCCGCATAACCCTCAACCCCAAAAACTTCGACCTCTACCGCCTCCTGGACGACATCGAAGATTTGTTGGGGTTAAAAGCCTCCGAAAAAGGATTGCAATTAACCTGCGAACGAGACGAAAACACCCCCCGTTACATCAACACCGACGAAATGAAGTTGCGGCAAGTCTTAATTAACCTCCTCAACAACGCCATCAAATTCACCGAAGAAGGAGGAGTAGCAATACGAGTTCGCCAGAAAGCAGCAACCGAAAACCGAGTGGAATTAGAAATTGACATCGAAGACACCGGTGCCGGCATCGCCCCAGAAGACATAGACAGTTTATTTGAAGCCTTCGTCCAAACCGAAACCGGCAAACAATCCCAAGAAGGTACCGGTTTGGGACTGCCAATTAGCCGTAAGTTCGTACAATTGATGGGAGGAGATATCGTCGTCACCAGCGAAGTCGGGCGGGGCACTACCTTTCAATTTAATATAGAAGCCACCCTGGCAAAAGAAGCAGACATCCAAAGCAAGGGACCGAAGCGCCGGGCCATCGCCTTAGCGCCCAACCAACCCCGCTACCGTTTGTTAATAGCGGACGACAAACCGATAAACTGCCAGTTGTTAGTAAAATTATTAGTGCCCTTCGGTTTTGAAGTGCGAGAAGCCAGTAACGGTCGGGAAGCGGTAGATATTTATAGCGAGTGGCAGCCGGATTTAATCTTGATGGATATGCGGATGCCGGTGATGGACGGTTACGAAGCCACCCGCCAGATAAAAACTGCTGCCGGTGAGAAACCTTGCGCGGTGGTAGCGGTGACGGCCAGTATCTTAGAAGAGGAGAAAGCGGTAGTATTGGAGGCCGGCTGCGACGATTTTATTCGCAAACCGTTTAAGGATGGGGAGATATTGGAGGCGATCGCGCGTCATTTGGGGGCAGAATTTATTTACGAAGAAAACGCCACCGAGACAGTTGCGGTGGTGGAAGAAGCGCTGACGGCGAAGGCGTTAGCTGCCGTGCCGTCGGAGTTGTTAGCTGCTATAGAAGAGGGACTGTTTACTTTAGACCAAGAGGAACTGAAAGAGACTATAGATGCTATTGCTACTCATTCTCCTGCGGTGGCGAGGCAGTTAGAGAGTTTGATTAATGGTTTTGCTTATGAAACTATTTTGAATTTAATTGAAGATTGCAAGCAATTGACAACGAACAATTAACATCAACATCAACAATTTTGTAGGGGCATCCGCATTCGGGCGATAACCTCTTGGAAAAATCGTTCAATTATCTTTCCGAATGCGGATGCCCCCTCCCACCTTCAACCTTTCTGTTATTAAAATATTTCTATTTCCCCAAAAACAACCGATACAATATTTGGGTTTGGACGTTTTTTCAGATTTAACGTGGGGCGACAGAGGATTTTAAGAAACCGGGTTTTTGTGACAATACCTTCGCCATTTTTAGAGCGATGTTGCATGCCGCTTGCGCTTCGCCAACGCGCTTTTGGCCCCAGCAGAAACCGGGAATTTGCGAAAAACCCGGTTTCTTAGGTGTCCGTGTCGAGCGGGTGTCGGTTTTATTGCCACGTGAAACCGGGAATATACAAAAAACCGGGTTTCGCAAATTGTGGGCTCCGAGAAACCCGGTTGGCAAAAAACCGGGTTTCCAATACCAACACCGGTGGGAAAATAAGGTTGGCGACAGAGGATTTTAAGAAACCGGGTTTTTGCTCCCAACCCGGTTTCTGCTGGGCAAAAGGCAAGAGGTCTAAGGGGGAGGTAGGAGGTTTAAGGTTCAAAATTTTACTCGCAATTAGCAATTAGCCATTAGCAATTAGCCATTAGCAAAAAGCGTTAATTATTTTTGTTTGCTAGCAAAACCGCAATAAGCCTGGGGATTTTTTTGACTGAACTCTACCAAAGCGTTTTGACAGCTAGAGCGATCGCTAAAGATTCCCCCATAAACTTTATAAACCGCGTCGCCCTGCATATTGGCATAATTACTACTCCAAAAAACTCCCGCTTCTGTCTGTCCGCTTTCGATTAAACTCTGGCATTTTTCTTTGGCGGTATCGGGATTGAAAAAAGCAGAATCTCCTAAAAAATAAAACTGTTCGGGAGTTACCCCCAATCCTTCGCATTTCGCCGTTACAGATTTCTGGGGTTCCACTTCCTCAGAAAAGGCTAACTTATTACCGAACCCCACGGCGGCACCAACCATTGCCCCGATCGCCATCCCCACCGCTACGGCCTTTTGCCAACCTTTCCAATTTTTTCTGGGAGTTTCCTGATTCAGTCTTTCCCCATACATCGTCGGTAGGGGTAAAGAAAGTTTCGTGGGGGGCAGGGCGCGAGAGCAACTTTGTAGTGCTTTCTGCATCTGGATGGCCGTGGCAAAGCGATCGCGGGGATGAAATTTGATTGCTTTATCCAAAACTGCGGCAAATTTGGGACTAATACCTTCTGCGTGTTGCCGCCACAAAATCTCCCCCGTCTCGGGAGCGGTTCCCAACTCTTGGGGACTCTTGCCGGTGAGGAGAAAAATAGCGGTCATTCCCAAACTATAGATATCGCTGCCAAAGGTCGGACGTCCGCTGGCCTGTTCCGAGGCCATAAATCCCGAACTGCCGATAACTATGGAAGCGACGGCTTTACCTTTAGAATCGATGGTGGTTCCCATTGTTTCTTTGACTGCCCCAAAGTCGATGAGGACTGGTTGGCGATCGCTATGCCGCCACATAATGTTATCGGGTTTGATGTCTCGGTGAATGATGCCTTGTTGGTGGACGTAATCTAAAACCGGCAGGATTTTCATTAAGATAGCTCTAACTTCGCCTTCGCCGAACAACCCGTATTGTTTGACCCTATCTAGGAGAGTTTCGCCTTGGATCCACTCTTGAACTAAATAAAACTTCCCACCGCGCTCGAAGTAGGCGTATAGTTGAGGGATGCGATCGCTGCCGTTGCCGAGTTTTTCCAATATAGTAGCTTCTCGCCGAAAGCGATCGCGAACTATTTGGCGCATCTGGGGAGTATCGGAATAGGGTTTTAACCGTTTAATCACGCAGTAACGAGAGGAGGGCATCTGAGTATCTTCGGCGAGAAAGGTTTGTCCGAAGCCTCCACTGGCCAAAGGTCGGATAATCCGATAGCGATGGTTAAAGAGTTTTGGCGGTGCTTTGGTGGTGGTAGTTGGGTTGTTCATAGTCGGGATCCTATAGAATAGTATTTGCTATATTTTTCCGAAACCGACTTTTCAGTTTGAGTAAGATGCTGTTAGTCGCCTCGGCAGCGGTTTTTTGCTATAACCTAACTCTATCCAGTTCCAGGGAGTCAAACGGGATAGGCAGTGCAAGTTTCTGGAGCGCTACAGTTGGACTAAAAAAGGACCGACGTTCGTTTCCGCTTTTGATTCCCAACAGGCAGACCTTGTGGGTTTTTTGACCTGCTGTCCCATTGGTTTATCTCGATTGAATTTTGGGTTCCAGTTAGGAAATTGTCATAATTGTCAATTGCTAATTGCTAACTGCTAATTGTTTTGCTTCTCATTAGTGACGTGGAGCCCGGGCAACTTGCAATTAGAGTTCGTCATATATCATAAATAAAGCTTTTTGTCAAGAGCAAAAAGTAGTAATTTAAGAAATTTTTTGAGCGGTTGGGGGGAGCGATCGCCTGATTTGGGAACTTTTGTCCAAAAGAAGCCGATGGCCGACCAAAATTTTAGAGATATGCTAAAAAAGCGCTAGATACCTCAGAAACCCGGTTTTTTGAAAAAACCGGGTTTCACAGGCCGGTTCTCGCCTTAAAAAGTAGGTTGTGCGGACCTACAAAAAAATGGCGAAGGTATTGCAACCCAAGCTCGTCAGGCAGATCCCATGTTAATGAAGTTATTTTCGCCTAACCTAACTAAAATGTTTGCCAAAGTTCCCTTAAGAACTGTGTTAGTCGTTCCCTTTGTGCTGCAAATCGTCGGGGCAGTGGGTTTGGTGGGATACCTGTCCTTTCGCAACGGACGGGAAACCGTGAATAACATGGCGAACCAACTAACCGACGAAATCGGTACTCGTATCGAACAACACGTTATCGGCTATCTCGACAAATCCCATAACGTTCTAAGAGTTATCCAAGATACTATAGAGAGCGGAAACTTAGATGTAAATAACTTCGATGCTTTACGACGCTACTTCTGGCAAGTGGTGAAAGAGGGAGACTTAGAGAGTTATCTTTTTTTTGGCAACGAACGAGGGTATTTTATCGGTGTCGAACTTTTGGAAGATGGGGAAAATAACTACAAAGTTCGCAATGCCGATAACCAACCAATTCGCGACACTTATCTCATGGACGATAGGGGCAATGTCGCCGACAAGCTGAAGGGCGCAGAATACGACCCGCGCGATCGCCCTTGGTATCTAGCAGCAAAACAACTGGGCAAACCAACCTGGAGCCCGATTTTTTCTTCGTTTTCTCGTCAAAATACCTCCCTAGATATATCCGCCGTCAGGCCGATATTTGCTGCCAACGGGGAATTCGTGGGAGTTTTATCGAACAAGACGACTTTAATGCAAGTCACCGATTTCCTGACCGACTTGTATATCAGTCCCAACGGTCAAAGTTTTATTATGGAGCGATCGGGAGATTTAGTGGTGAGTTCCCATGTTGCCGAACCGTTCGTTATTAGTGGCGATGGCAACAATA
Organism: uncultured bacterium; assembly: GCA_964619285.1. Classification (GTDB taxonomy): domain Bacteria; phylum Cyanobacteriota; class Cyanobacteriia; order Cyanobacteriales; family Microcoleaceae; genus CALKCV01. Next base: position 17,493 of record CAZUCT010000130.1, read on the forward strand.
GAGAAATAGAGCGCCTGCGGGCGATCGCCGCCGAGAATCAAACCGTCAGTTCCACCGCCCAACACTTACAAGAACATTTCGGCAGTTTGGCAAACATCGACAACAGCGAACAACTCGACTTTTCCATAGAAGGAAAGCGCCACTACGCCAGAGTCATGCCTCTAAAAGACGGACGGGGCATCGATTGGTTAATCGTAGTAGTAATGCCAGAACGAGACTTCATGGCCCAGATCCATGCCAACACTCGCAGCACCATTTTCTTAAGTCTTGTCGCTTTGGTGGTAGCGACGGGAGTCGGTATCCTCACTGCCCGCTGGATTACCAAACCAATATTACAACTGAATGCCGCCGCCAAAGAAATCGCCGAAGGTCGCTGGGAAAAAACCGTCGAGATTCACCGAAGGGATGAAGTCGGAGAGCTGGCAGAGTCTTTTAATCGCATGGCACGGCAGTTACAAAATTCCTTTGAAACTTTAGAAGGACAAAACGAACAGCTCAAAGAGTTCGATCGCCTCAAAGACGAATTTCTCGCCAACACCTCCCACGAGTTGAGAACTCCTCTCAACGGCATCATCGGTATTGGCGAGTTTATGTTAGAAGAGGGAGCGCAGTTAGATCCGACTACTCGTTCCAATCTGGCGAC
>CAZUCT010000130.1:18235-20039 GCA_964619285.1 uncultured bacterium
GCTCTGAAGTTCACCGAGTCCGGCAGCGTGGAAATTTCGGCGGGGATAGTCTGCGGGCTCTTGGCCGAAGATTGTCCCGAAAAAAACATCCAGAAATGCGAGCATATCGAGATTGCGGTTTGCGACACTGGCATCGGCATCCCGGAAGATAAATTAGAGCGAATTTTTGAATCTTTCGAGCAAGGGGAAGGTTCCACTGCCCGAAAATACGGGGGTACTGGTTTGGGATTGGCCGTGACTAAGCAACTGGTGGAACTCCACGGAGGTAAGATTTGGGTTCAGTCTTCGGTTGGCATCGGTTCCCGGTTTATGTTTGCTCTACCTATTTCTGAGGAACCTCTGGGGGATACAGTTTCTCCCAGTATGGCAGTTAGCGGCATTCGCTATCTGGAGGAGGAGATGGGAAGTGCGATAACAGTGCCATCTATTGATTATTCGGCGGGCGGGGATTTTCATATTTTGATTGTGGATGACGAACCGGTTAATCTTCAGGTATTAAACAATCATCTTAAAGCTAATAATTATAGAGTGACTCAAGCGTTTAACGGTCAAGAAGCTTTAAATTTTCTCAATAATAATGAGTTCGATTTAATTTTATTAGATGTAATGATGCCCAATATGTCCGGTTATGAAGTTTGCGCTAAAGTTCGGGAAAAGTACCCGGCTCCAAGTTTGCCAATTTTGATGTTAACTGCTAAGAATCAGGTGGCAGATTTGGTGACTGGTTTTCAGTTTGGGGCTAACGATTATTTGACTAAACCTTTTGCTAAGGACGAGCTTTTAAGTCGGATTAAGACTCATTTGAGATTGTCAAAAATTACTAATGCTTACGGGCGTTTTGTGCCTCAAGATTATTTGAAGTTGTTAGATAAAGAGAGTATTTTGGATGTGAAATTGGGCGATCGCGTCAGTAAGGATATGGCGATTTTCTTTTCCGATATCCGTTCTTTTACTTCTCGTTCCGAACAAATGAGTCCCCAAGAAACCTTTGCTTTTGTTAATAGTTATTTGCAAATCGTCTCTCCAGAAATACGCGATCGCCACGGTTTGATTGTTAAGTTTTTGGGAGATGGTATTATGGCAGTTTTTCCCGATAGCGTGGATAATGCGGTGGAAGCTGCCATTGGTAAATTAAATAAATTGCGGGAGTACAATCAAATTTTAGAAGCAGAAGGAACGCCGCCTATTAAAGTAGGTATTGGCATTCATTTAGGTAATATGATGCTCGGTATTATCGGAGAACCTCATCCCATGGGCGGGGATGCTCTTTCGGATAATGTTAATTTAACTGCTCGTTTGGAAGGTTTGACTAAGTTTTATGGGGTTTCTATTTTGGTTTCAGAACCGGCATTTAAGGGATTGAGAGAACCAGAGAAATACAGAATGCGGTTTTTAGACAAGGTAATTGTGAAGGGCAGAAATGAGGCGATCGCTGTTTATGAAGTGTTGGATGGAGAACCAGAAGAAATGCGAGATTTAAAGTTACAAACTCAAGCAGATTTTGAGTTAGGATTGGAGTTTTATGGTTCGGGGGAATTTGTGGGAGCGCACTATTATTTTGAGAAAGTGTTGTTGACGAATCCCGACGATAAAACTGCCAAACTTTATTTAGAAAGAATTGAATATTTAAAGGTAGAAGGAGTGCCGGAAAATTGGCAGGGAGTCTGGACGTTTACTGAGAAGTAAAGGGCTTTTTGTCAATCGAGAAGGTCGAAACCCGGTTTTTTGCCAACCGGGTTTCTGGGCACGCTATCTAAAGTCGAAACCCGGTTTTTTGCCAACCGGGTTTCTGGCCCCACTATCT
>CAZUCT010000131.1:0-19999 GCA_964619285.1 uncultured bacterium
TAGCGATAAAGTTCGTAGTAATCGCTTTAGCGATAAAGTTCGTAGTAATCGCTTTGGACTTGCGTAGTAATAAGGTACCGACTTGTTGGGTTGCGTTTCACGGAGCCCGACCTACGATTTTCATTCATCTGGTAGTTTATTTTTGCGCGACTCCTTTAGCGATAAAGTTCGTAGCAATCGCTTTAGCGATAAAGTTCGTAGTAATCGCTTTAGCGATAAAGTTCGTAGTAATCGCTTTGGACTTGCGTAGTAATAAGGTACCGACTTGTTGGGTTGCGTTTCACGGAGCCCGACCTACGATTTTCATTCATCTGGTAGTTTATTTTTGCGCGACTCCTTTAGCGATAAAGTTCGTAGTAATCGCTTCAGCGATAAAGTTCGTAGTAATCGCTCTAGCGATAAAGTTCGTAGCTATCGCTTTAGCGATAGGTAGAGTTAGCAACAAAAATTTGTATCCCACGCATACCTCGCTACGGAGTTAAACTTTTTGAGGTTTTGTATCGCGCGCGATGCACGCGATACTATATAAAATCGCTAAAGCGATTACTACGAACCCTCCATCTTCGCAATCTCAAACCGCGTCTTCACCACAGAATCGGGATTCAAACTAATCGAATCAATACCCATTTCTACCAAAAACCGCGCAAACTCGGGATAATCGCTCGGTGCCTGACCGCAAATACCAATCTTGCGACCGTTCCGTTTGGCAGCGGCGATCGCTATTTGCACCATCCGCTTCACCGCTTGATGGCGTTCGTCGAAAATATGCGCCACCAAACCGGAATCCCGATCTAAACCCAACGTTAACTGGGTCAAATCGTTGGAACCGATAGAAAATCCATCGAACACCTCGCTAAACTCATCGGCCATAATCACATTACTCGGCAACTCGCACATCACATAAACCTGCAACCCATTCTTACCCCGCTTCAAACCATACCTGGCCATCTGGGCCAACACCTTGCGACCCTCATCGGGAGTCCGACAGAACGGAATCATCGGAATTACGTTCGCCAAACCCATCTCGTCGCGCACCATTTTCAATGCCTGGCACTCCAAACCAAAAGCTTGCCGATACTCCGGATCGTAATAGCGAGCTGCCCCCCGCCAACCAAGCATCGGGTTTTCTTCTTCGGGCTCGAACTGACTGCCACCCAACAGGTTCGCATATTCGTTGCTCTTGAAATCGCTGGTGCGAACTATAACCGGTTTGGGATAAAAAGCAGCAGCGATGGTGGCGATACCATAAGCTAACTTCTCGATGAAAAAGTCCGCTTTATAACGATACCCCGCCGTCATCTCGGCGATTTTTTCCTTAACCGATACGTTGCGCAACTCGTCAAAACGTATCAAGGCCATCGGGTGTACTTTAATCTGGTTGGCAATAATAAACTCCAACCGCGCTAACCCCACGCCATCGCAAGGAATCTCGGAAACGTGAAAAGCAAGCTCGGGGTTGCCGACGTTCATCAAAATCTTGGTGCGCGTCTCTGGCAAGTCGCCCAATACCGTCTCTTCTACTTCAAAGGGCATCACTCCTTCGTAAACTTTGCCTTCTTCTCCTTCGGCGCAACAAACCGTCACTTCCTCGCCAGTGGTTAAGACTTCGGTAGCGTCGCCGCAACCGACGATAGCCGGAATGCCCATCTCCCTCGCGATAATTGCCGCGTGGCAAGTTCGCCCGCCGCGATCGGTGACGATCGCCCTCGCTTTTTTCATTATCGGTTCCCAGTCGGGGTCGGTTTTATTGGTAACTAAAACTTCCCCTTCTTGGAACTCGTCAATATTATTTATATCGAACATGACTCGGACTTTCCCCGTAGCGATCGCCTCTCCCACCGCCCGACCGATGGTTAAGGTTTTACCGCTTTGTTGCAGTTTATAGCTTTGCAACACGGTGCCGGACTTGCGAGATTGTACCGTTTCCGGTCGCGCCTGCACCACGAACAGTTCTCCGGTTACGCCGTCTTTGGCCCATTCTATATCCATCGGCGTATAACTGCCGTTTTTTTGAGAGTAGTAGTCTTCGAGAACTACCGCCCACTGCGCTAGTTGGAGAATTTCGTCGTCGTTAATGGCAAATTCTTTGCGTTGCGCCGGGGGCACTTCGATATTTTTCGTCGGGTGGTAGCTGCTGCGATCGTACACCATTTGCAGAGCTTTACTGCCCAAACGTTTGTTGATAATGGGCCGAAACCCTTCTCGCAAAGTCGGTTTGAAGACCAGATATTCGTCCGGGTTGACCGCCCCTTGGACGACGTTTTCCCCCAAACCGTAGGCAGCAGTTACCAAAACGGCGTTTTTAAAGCCGGTTTCCGTGTCGATGGAGAACATCACCCCCGAACTTGCCAGATCCGAACGTACCATTTTTTGGATGCCCACCGCCAGGGCGACGTCGAAATGGTCGAAACCGTGGAGGGTTCGGTAGGAGATGGCGCGGTCTGTGAATACCGAAGCGATGCATTTTTGGGTCGCTTCGAGGACGGCGTTGATGCCTCGGATGTTGAGGTAGGTTTCCTGTTGGCCGGCGAAACTGGCATCGGGTAGGTCTTCGGCGGTGGCGCTGGAACGAACGGCGACGTCTGTTTCTTTGCCGTAGCGATCGCACAGTTCTGCGTAAGCTTGGGCGATGGCCTCCTCCAGTTCCCGGGGGAATTGAGCGTTGAGGACGAGCGATCGCGCCTGTTGTCCCCGCTGCCGCAGGTTGTTGACGTTTTCTATATCCAGGTCCGCAAACAATTGTCGCAGTTTTGCTTCCAAACCTGCGGACTTGAGGAAGTAGCGATAGGCGTAGGCCGTTATCGCGAAACCGTTGGGGACGTTGATGCCTTTGGGGGTTAGTTGTTTGATGGTTTCCCCTAAAGAGGCGTTTTTTCCTCCTACTAAAGACAGGTCGTCTATGCCGACTTCATCGAACCATAAAACTAATGCTTGTTGTTTGGTCGAACGGATTTTTTTAACGGCTATTGTTTTTAACATTGGTTTTGTTTTTCTCCCACTGTCGCTCGCCTTCTAGCAAGAGTAAAAGGCAGTTTTTATCTGTTTTTGTTAAAGCAGTTTTTCTCAAGGTAAATTACTCTTGCCATTTACCTTCAGACAGTCTTAATCAAGTAGCTGGAATCGAGGAAAAATTCGCTCCCCGATTGCTTCAAGTTAGTCCTTGTTTTTTTTTATCGTTGTTTTTTATTCGAGGTTCCGGTCGAGAGACTTTCTCCATAACCTCTATTTACATCTTAATTATTTTGAAGGGGAATGACAAGGGGATCGAAGTAAACCCCTTAGTTACCAAAGTAAAAAAATAGCTATTTTATTGCTTTATGAGTTATTATTAAGATTAATTAAGAGTTGAAGGAGGGCAGGATTATGGTGGAAAATACGGAGAAGGCCCAGCCCTTGGGACAGACAGAAATCGCCTGTTGGGACGTTAGAAATCCCATCGAGTTTATTTGGGGATTAGTGGGCCAAAAATGGGCCGTTTTAATTTTGCGGGAATTGCTCGACGGAGCCCGACGTCCTCACGAGTTGTTGGAGGAGCTGCCAGGAATTAGCAGCAAGACTTTGATGGTCAGGTTGAAGGAGTTGGAAAAGTATGGTTTATTGAGGCGTGAGGTTTATGCTGAGGTGCCGCCTCGGGTGGAATATGTCTTGACTCGGAAGGGGGAGGAGTTGAAACCGGTTTTGTTGGCGCTGAAACAGGTGGGAGAGCGATGGTTGGAGGAGGATGGTTGTGCTTGTTCTTTGAGGTCGAGGGGGCGATCGCAAGCAGGATAGTTAATAATTAATAATTAACAATTGATAATTAACAATTAACCACAAAAATCTGTAGGGGTAAAGCATTCGGGCGATTAATTATCGGAAAAACCGTTAATGTTGATATCCGAATGCGGATGCCCCCTCCCACCGTTAACTTTTCTGTTATTAAAATGTTTCAAGTTTCCCAAAAATTCCCAATTAAAAATTTGAGTTGGGGCGTTTTTGCAGATTTAACGTGGGGCTGGGGCAAAGCATTCGGACACAAAAATTAACGATTATTATCCACAGTTATCCCCCGAATGCTGTTGCCCCTACAGGTTAATTTTGGTTAGGGGATTTGGTTCTTTTTAGATTAATTAAATCATCTTGAATAAACCCGGTTTTTCTAACTAAAAAACCGGGTTTCTGAGCTAGAGTTAGTTCTACTCGCTAACAGAAAAAAGTAGTAACTCCGACACGAACAAATTCGCCTTAATCATCATCATCGTCTTCTTCGACCACCTCGGTAGTTTTATCGAAAGGAACGTTAAGGAAATCCGCAAGCTCTTTTGCCAGCCTTTCTTGGCTAGATAAACCATTGTCTTGACTTGAAGTTAAATTCATATTAAATCTGTAACTTACTAGAGTGACGTTATAAGTTTTTTTGCCAGTCTTTTCTATTCGCTCTGTTACCTTGATTTTTTCAATGATACTTAGGCTATATTTTTTAACCTTTTTCCAGGGTAACAAAGATTGCTTTTCATAAATGAAGCTTTCCTGGTCTTTATCAAAAGTTAATATTTCTGCATAAACCGAAGACATAAAACCTAAAATCATAATAATTAAAACCACACTAAAAATAGTGTAAAAAATGGGGTGGTTAACCCAATTACCAGCGAATAAAACAATTATAAATCCCGCGCAAAAAAAGGTACCAAAACCGACAGAATTATGGCTCTCTGTTTCTAAGACGATTTTGTAGGGAGTTCTGGAAATAATTAGCATATTTATTCTCGCTCTTTTATTATTCAGTAGTTAACCATTAGTTCGCGACTCGGCTTCTTCAATAGAAGTCTTGGCGCGTACTCTACTACTTACTCAGGGGGTAGAGAAAATTTTATGAAAACCTTCAAGATGACGGAAAATAGATAAAGTTGCGCGTTACCGTAAAAATAAGCAATTCCATAAATCTACGCAGGCAATTTTTTTAAGAAACCCGGTTTTTTGAAAAAACCGGGTTTCTAGAGCCCCGATACACTCTATGAAATTTCCTTATTAATCGATAATCCAATAGCCCTGCTTTCGCCAATCCTGCTCCAACAGAGCTTGCTCTAAATCCTCCGGTCTAATTAACCCAAAAGATAGCAGCACTTCTCCGAGTTTTGTGCTGTTGGCGGACTGAATATCGAGAGCTTCCTCCAGTTGAACGGCGGAAATCAGTCCTTGGCGAATTAGGATTTGACCTAGTTTCATCATGGTAGCGGTCCTTTTTTAATAATTTCTATCTATTAATCAATCTGGGGTTGTCCGAGAGTTTATGAAAAATTTTGGAGCTCCAGTCAAGTCGCTTAACTTTTGTGCCATTTTTTCCATTTCTGGCAATCCTCCATCGTAACAATCCATCAGCAGATAATTGGCAGAATCTGAAGGTAAAAGCAAACTTAATTTGTAACGTTTATCGTTGTCGCTATCGACATATTCTTCGACTTCGACTTTGGCAATAGTTCCCCATTCGTGGCAGCGGCTTTTAACTCCTAACAACCTTCTTTGCTTGTAGGTTAAAGTTTGGGAATTTTTATCAAAAATAAAGGTTTGAATTTTCAACATAAAATTCAAAATAAAAATGGGAACCGCCATGAAAGACAAAGGAAATAATACCCACAAATTAGATAACCGCCACCGTCGGTCTTGCCGGACTATTAGGAATGGTTCGTTGGAGTTAACGAACAAATTTATTTTTGTGGCGATCGCATTCATTTCCCTCGAATCACCTCGAAACACCCTAACTTCTCGACCTCGATTGATAACCGACACCCAATATTTCTGCTGGCGATCGCTCTCTGCGTAATTATTGAAATTATATTTAGCGCTTGTGACATTTTTTAAATCAGAAGCAGGCTGCTGCATCAAACCTAAAAACTTGGATTCGTTCTTGAAGCAGTTAATTAAAGTTGGTTGTACCCGCTGGCAGGAAACAGTAGTAACTCCGAGATTAAATAAGAACCATACCACCACAAACAGCGGTATCGCTCCCAAACCCAAAGCCCAGTAGATAATAGAAGCAGAAAAGGATTTTTTTTGCCACACCAGTTTTGAGGGAGTTTCCTTAATTATTTTCATCTCGTCCTCCTTTGTAAGTTAACCATTAGTTCGCGACTTGGCATTTAAAAACCCAGGGGCAAACTCCTACTACTTACTCAGGGGGTAGAGAAAATTTTATGAAAATTTTTTTGGGAATGGGAAATTGTCATCCAAACAGAACTTACGTTTATGAATGAAAAATCAACATTTGAGATTGCAACAATCGTCGCAGCGGACATATTTTTGCGTAAGTCCGTGGAAGTGGGAGTCTGTATTAACCCGCACCCTTATTTCCTCAATCGTTACATTCTCGTTTGAGAAAGTAAGGAGGCGACACAGAAAAACCGGTTTGCCCTCCTTTGCGAATATGCCTGAGCGCATTTTCTACAGGAGTCACTTCAGGAGTCGCTTTTCTTGCCAAAAGCTCGTTATCTAAAGTAGTTTTCCCCTCATAAACAAGACTCAGATACATCATCACCGCCGTCTCGCCCCGACTGATGGGCGGTCGATACGCATCGAACTCCAAAGGCCAGTCGAGAGCTACCAAATTTGCCAGCAACGCTCCGTGAAGTGGCTCCGAAAACCACTCATCTTCCATCACGATGCCATTCATAAAATAGTCAGTACCGATAGTCGAAGGGTCTTCCCCTACCTGTTTTTGGAGTTCGGGAATCTTGGGCACCAAATTAAACAATCCCGCCAGCGCCGCCACTGCTTCGGCATAAGTCATATCTTTATTCGGTCGAAACGTGCCGTCGTCGTAACCCGACATCATGCCGGTTCGGAAAGCATGGAAAGTCGGGAAATAAAGCGATCGCAATTGCGGCGGGTTGGCACTTGCCGTCGCCGAAATATCGGAAAACGGACAGGGCCAACTCGGCACGTCGGCACACCTCGGCGCCTTGGCGACCCGATTTTGTCCCGCATCGGGGCGGTTTTCCAAATCGAGTACCTGCATCGACATCGCTACCCACTCCGCCCTGGTTATCGGGCATCCAGGTCGAAAATTCTCTCCTTCCTTTTTGAGATAAGAAATATTGTCCGGGTTCTCTCCCGCCAACCAGTTGACGACGTGGCGACTCCAGTGAGAATCAATATCGTTAAATAGATCCTCGCTCAATACTGGCTGGGACAATAGTTCGAAACTCAATAAAGTTAGCACCAAACTCATCGCCAATACAGCGATTATCTTCTCTCCCCTTACCAAGGGGAGTTGGAAAAGTTTTAATAGATAGCGTTTCATCATTCTTCCTCGATATCCTGACAAAGGGTAGTATCGTCGCTTTTGGGCGTTCGGATCGGAACAAAACCGAGTTTTTCCATACACTTTTGCCCCTCATCGGTTAACAGCAAATTAGCATAACTCTCTCCCGCTTGCGCGTCAATAGAATCATCTTGCTTGATAATCGCAAACAAACGCCGCGTTATCGGATATTTATTGCTTTGAATTGCCTCCATATTAACCTCGTTCCGTTGTTGGGGGCAATTTTCTGGCGGTATCAAATCTCCTCGATAAAGTTTAACTAAAGAATTAAGATTAAAACCAACGGCGATCGCCTTAACGCTACATTGAGGCACCACCTCGGGAGCAGAAGCAAAATAAATACCTCCTATATTTTCTTCCCCTCCCACTTCCCTTAAACCCACCGTAGTATTATCAACCCAAACAAGATTTTTACCAAACTCTTCATCCCCCAAAACGTTCTCTTTAAAAAAAGGAGTAGTACCGCTTTTCATCGGTCGAGAATAAGGAGTAATTTTCAAATCAGGCCCTCCCACTTCCTGCCAATTGGTAATCTTACCAGTGTAAATATCTTTAACCTGTTGTACAGTCAAAGCATCAACATTTAAACGGGGATTAACTACTAAAGCGATCGCGTCTATAGCTACTGGCACTTGCTTTAATTGAAACCCTCTATTTCTTGCTTCTTTTAGCTCCTCTTCCGTTACAGAACGGGAAGATTCTGCAAAAGAAATCTGACCTTTTAATAACATTGAAATTCCGGTTCCAGACCCCGGCGGCAGACTTGGATGCGTTTTATAATTCAGATTAAATTCGGGAAAAATTCTTTTAATTTGAGGATTTATTTCCCCTCGAATAGGTGCCCAAGTAGTGCTGCCCCCGTAGGGCCAAATTCCTTTAGGAACCTTAGAAACGTAAGCAAAACATCTCAAATATCGATGGGATTCTTGATTTTCATCAATCCCAACCCCTGCTGTTGGGCAAGGAGGCAATGTAGCGATCGCCTCCTCAGTTTTACTCTTTTCTTTATTAGCAAAAACCACGCTATAAACAACCCCAGAAATTCCCAACACTCCCACCAACAAACCTGCTGCCAACCAGCCAAACTTTTTGTTATTAGAACCAGAAATCGGTTCCGAAACCGAAATTAACTTAGCTAAAATAGTCGGCCAGCTTAGAGGTTTACTTAAAGCCGACTCGCGAATGCAAAGAGTCGGCAACCAACAAGCCCCTGGATAACTTTTCTCGAAATGTTCCAGACGTTCTCTAGCAGTATGAACCGAAGCAAACAGAGATTTATTATTAACAAACTCCTCAAAAAAATACTCTAAAAACTTCACCGCCACCTCATCTGGAACCGGTTCTCGCATCACAATAATTCGAGGCAGACTTAACTTCGCCAATTCGGCAGCCAAACCCATACCGTCGCAAGAGTTAAAAATAGCTAATTGCAGCCCTTTATCAATAGCATTTCTCAAAGAATTTTTTAACTCTTCAAGACCCAAAACATCATCATCGTTCAAAGAAATCCAACCCAGAGAACCATCTTCCTGACTGCGACTGTGACCCGTATAAATAAAAATATGATAGCCAGTTTCCGACCGCAAAGCATCAGATAAAACTTCTCTGGTCGGTTGCTTCAAATATTTAACCTCAACTCCTTTTTCTTCTAACTTTTTAATAACCTCTAAATCCAACTCGGTATTAATACCATTGCTTTTACCGACTACTACCAAAATCCTAATTTTAGAAGCTTTCGGAAAAGGTTTAATATCACCTTTACCCCTTATCCTAACCGCAATTTCAGCCTCGGGAAAGCGAGATTGCAATAAATCCCATTCCTGCCAAGGAAGGCGCTGCAAATTCTGATTTTTAGCATCAACAAACAAACGAACTTCTTCACCGGAAGACTTCAACTGAGTTAAAACAGAAATAAACTCATCCCGAAGCGATCGCCATCGATTATCCTCAGCATCCAGCCATAAATTTAAACTCGTTTTAACCGTATCTCTTTCCTCAGAACTAGAATAACGAACTACTCGTTTGGGACTCAAACGAGTTACAACCTTCCGCACTCCATCCAACTGATGATATGCCGACTGCCAATTTTTAAAAGACGATTCTAGTTCGGGCGGTAGCGAAGGCAGAAAACCATCGATAGAATCATATTTGCCATCGCTAGAATTTAAAGTAACGTGAAAACCCTCCGCGCCACTTTCCAAAAGTTTAATTTTGATAATACTCATACAGTCTCCATTAAGCAAAAACTAAACAAAAAATTGTTCGGCGATACTCTTATCCTGCCAAGTCATGCGGATATTAAATATTTCACTCGGTTGGCAGGTAAACTCAAGCTGGAGCCAATCTTCATTATTTCTAGTTTCGACCTCCATACAAGCAGTGCCCGCTTCATCCAATACAGTTACCACCAAACCAGGAGGTAACTTATTTGCCTCCCCAAAAGGATAAAGCCGCAAGCGAACCTCTACTTCTTCTAAAGATGCCTCAGCCACCTTTACTACTAATATTACTGCCCGATCCCCTCCATCGAGCTCCCAGTCAATAAATTTACCCCGAGTCACGCAGGTTCGTTCCGCCTCTGGTTCCGTCTGGGGGACATCCAAGCGTCTGAAGTTAGGGGCCAAAAGCGACTCTACCGGTTGCCAATCTTGTTGAAAAACACCCTCAAACCACTGGCGCAAACTGACAGATTTTCGATGCCAATGAAATTCATCGATGAGACTATCCAGAGATTCGAGTTGGGATAGGGCTATATCTTCCGAGCTTTCGCTCAGCTCTCTAGCAGAAACAAACCCCAACAGTTCCGCCCGCTCTAATTGTTCCCCAAAACCAACCGCCACATAACCGATGCGGCTTTCCCAGACTTCTGGCGGTAAAACCAAGGCATCTTCCCCGGGCAAAATGGGACGACATTCGAGCTTGCCGGCATCGGGCAAAACCAAATCGGCCACGTCAAACATGGCCCGGAAACCCGGATGCCAGCAGTCGCTGCGTTCTAAAGCAGTTTTAATCGAAAGCCATTTTAAATAAGTATGGACGGCATAAACGGCCAGAGTATTAAAATAAACTCGTTTTCCCTTCTGGGGAGTAGCTTGTTCTGCAGCAAATATTTCTGCATAACGGTGGGCATCTCTGCCAAGGGCGACGGTTAAGGGTTGAGAAAGGGTTAGAGTCATTGGTTTTCTCCAAAACTACGAGCTATTTCTTGCAAAATGGGAAGACATTTTTTCTTCCAGTGGGAATAGAGAGTTTGGTTGCCGATCTTTAATTCTCTGGAAATATTAGAGATTTTATTGGGCGGTTCCTCCAGCAGCAACTCGATCGCTAATAATTGACAGTTACATTCAGGATATTTTCTTAGGTGGCACTTAGCGAGTTGTTTTTCTGGATCTTCTCGGATGTATTTCTCGATCGCCCGCCCTTGACTTTGCCGCTTCGCTTCTTGGAGTTCGGCTATTTTTAGTTCCAACAAACTCAGGGTGGTAGCTGCCAGTTGCTCTCCTAAAGTGCTAGACTCCCCTTCGTCGTTGGATAGAGGGCGATCCAGACTTTCATACAGGCGATCGCTCGCGTATAAATCCCGAACTCGCCACCTCAAATAGCCGTTAATCCAAATAACCAAGCTTTTTTCCACCGAAGGCGAGCGGGCAACGAAAGATTTTAGATTTTGACTGACCCACTCTAAAGTTCGATTAAAAGCTTCTGGATAGTCTGGGTGTGACGAACGATAGAGGCCGGGGAGTTGTTGAATCAGAATTAACAGTCGATTTAAGGCTTTCTGTCCTTGGGGACTTCCAGTTTCAAATCGAGATATTTGTTCGATAAGGTCCTGGAGTTGTTCGTCCATAGCGATCGCTCTCCTCAGCCGGGATATTAGAAAAACTCAATTGCTTTGAGTTTAGCCCAGGAGCGAGCGATCGGGCTTTGGAGAGCCGCTATTTTTATATCGGCTACCAGGGGGCAATTTATGAAGCTCAGAAACAGAAACCCGGTTTTTCTAAAAAACCGGGTTTCTTGGGGTTCTATTTTGTAGGTCGGGCTCCGTGCAACGGAACCCAACATATAGAAAGGGGGGCTTGATGTTGGGTTTCACGAAGGTTCGCACAACCGTTTCTGGGGTTCTAGCATAAAAGTGAGCCATCGACATTCCCACTAAGCCGCCACATCGTTGTTAAACAGATCGAATATTTGGCGGCAAAAAAGTTTGAGTTTAGCAGCAGACTCCGGGGCCGGTTCCGTGGCCCCCATAAAACCCCAATTATCCACCGTCGATAATTTCCATTGTTGGCCCCGATGGTCGTAGCCGGCAGCCTCCACGCCGATGGCCCGCCGATAAGCTTCCTGGGGATCTTGATAAAACCTGATTTGAAGCAAAATACAGCGACTTTGCAACAACCGACTTCTCCCCGGAAAGTGGAACCCAATATCGATGGAATCTGGATCGACGAGTTCCATCGTTTCTGGATCGTTCATCCAAGGTTTTAGATCTACCCTAACGTCGGGAAAATGGGACTTAAATAAATTGATCGCGGCAGCAATTTTGCTGGCCACTTGAAAGTTATGGGCCTGTTCTGCGGCATTCATGGCTTTATGCCTCCTCAACAATAGACTTCGATAAGATTAATTACCTAATTTAACTAAAGAAAAATTGTTAGCTGCGGACATTATTGACGGGGCGATCGGTAAAAATGTTTAAGATTGATTCGCTCTGTTTCTGATGGCCAACATTTGCTCAAATCCTGCAACTATTTTTTATTACCTCGCTCTGGCTCGCCAAGGGGAATCACTCGCACCCGCAGTTCAAAAGGTTTTGTAAGTACCTGCGCAAAATTGTGGGTAACTCAATACTCTTACTCTTATTCTTACTCTTACTCTTACTCTTAACTCTTATTCTTACTCTTACTCTTACTCTTACTCTTACTCTTACTCTTACTCTTACTCTTACTCAAAGAAAAAACTCTTTTTTTGAGTGTGAGTCATGAGTGTGAGTCATGAGTATGAAGAAAAAATACCCACCATTTTAGCTGTGCTGCACTACTACTAGCGGAACACACCTAAAATGGTGCGTAACAATTTGCGGCTCGCAATTAGCAATTAGCAATTAGCAATTAGCAATTAGCAATTAGCAAAAAGCGTTAATATTTTTACCCGCGCTTTTAACCCTGCTGCACTACTACAAATCGCTCCCTTAGTGTACCAACTCGATCGCCCTCTTAGTCAGCGCCTCGGCAGTCAAACCGTTAAAGGCCATCAACTCGCCCGCGCTGGAAGTCGTCTCGCCGCGCTTCCAAGCAAAAGTATCGCGCTTAACCGCACTCCGTAACATAATCGGTTCCAACATCAAACTAGCGCCACCAGTGACACCAATTAACGCATCGCCGCCGAACAACTTCTCGAAACCGGCATCGTCTAAAAACCCGCCGTCGGGTTCCGAACAAGTATCCCACGCCGTATCCGTGGGGCGATACAACCGACGGGGATTGATAACCGAAACAATTCGCACCCCAATACCTTCAGTTTCCAGATAAGCGGCGGCCTCATAAACCGGAATCAAAGTCAGATCTCCCACTACGGCAAAAACAACCGTCTTATCTCCCGGTACTTCTTCCAATACCACCGCGCCATCGCGCAACCCTTGGCGAGTTTGCTCGAAAGTAGTGCGGATGGGCAGCGGCGACTTGCTCGCAGTAATCGTAATTCCCTTATTTTTCGTCGTCAGCGCCCATTCGTAACAAACTTGGATGCTGTTGGAATCTGGGGGAAACACCGGGAAGACGTTACCGTTGCGCATCATCGCCGCAAAATAAGCTTCGATTTCCGGGCGTTGGTGCGTCCAACCGTTGCGCCCCTGTTCCAAAGCGCCCGCCGTAAACAAAGTAATCGTGGAGGGAGTGGGGCGGCGCAACTCTGCCATCGCTTGCGTCACCGTCTGCCAGATGGGCAAACCGTTAATGGCGAAAGATTCGTAGGAACACCACAAAGTCCGCGCCCCCATTAATGCCAACCCTGCGGCCAATCCCGCGCAAGCATCTTCGCTTAAAGGTTCGTAAACTTGACCTTTGGGGCCTTGGAAATAGGTGTCGTCGGGGGTGGGGTGAAGGATTTTTAACACTTGGTTGACGTTGTTGATGCCCGAGGCGGCGTTACCGTCAGCGTTGGTGATGAGGAAATGACCGTCTTTTTGCCCGACATTACCGACTAACTCTCCCATCGCTGTCGTCGCCACCTTCGGATCGCCGCCCACGGCGAATTCTTCTAAGGGCAGTTTGCCGATTTCTGCGAGGGGATACTCAAATTCGGTAACCACTGTCTTGGAAGCGGGGCCGCCACCTGCGCGCTCGCAGTTTTTCCGCACCAATTCCCAGGCCGCCACCGGCAGGGCCCGTTCTTTGAGGGCGTTAGCGATTTGGGGACTGTCGAGGGTGTCTTTGGCGTAGAGGTTGTGGGATTTGGAACCCCGGGCGTGGACTCCGGCACCTTTGAGCTGTTTGATGATGAAGACGGTTAGTTTGCCTCCCAATGCCGATTTGGCGGCTTTATCGATACCTTCTAATACTGCTTTGCCAAATTCTAAGCGTTTCTCCATCGAGAAGGCGGTGCTATCGACGTAAGCTTCGGGCTGGTTTTTGTCGTCGAAGTCTTTGGCATCTATTAGGACTACTTCGGCGAAACCGTTGCCTTTCCAGAAGGCGAGCATTTCTTCGTTGGTTTTGGTCGAGACCATGCTATGATGTTCTTGGCTGTAACCGTTCCAGACGAAGACGGGGAGGAAGTTGGTGACGTCGGGGAAGGCGGTGTTAAAGTGCGCCATGCTGCTCATGGGGTAGGGCTCGCCGATGCCGCCGTCGCCCAAGGTGAAGGGGAAGAGCTTGTCGCGGTGGAGCAGGGCCGCTGCCATTGCGAAGTGCTGTCCTTGTCCCAGGGGGCCTGCGGGGCCGAGGAGTCCGGGGATGTAACCGGAGAGATGCCCCAGGAGGCCGTGCATTTCCCGGAAGCGATCGCGCATTTGCTGGACGGTGTTGATGCCCATGTCTTCTAGGGAGCGATCGAGGAAGGTGGCGCTGTAGAAGCCGGGGGCGTGGTGTCCGACTTCGGTGATGATATTTTTATAACCTAACATTACCAGAGCGGCGTAGGCTTCCGCTTGTGAGGCAAAACCTCCCGGGTGTCCCGATGCTTTGCTACCTGTCACTTGTAGTATGAGGTAACGTAGGGCATCGGCGTATAAAAGCGTTTGATATACACCTGCGGGGTCCGTGGGAGAGGCGATCGCTTTGCTGCCTTCTGCGATGGCGGGCGTCTTGGCGTAGGTTTCAAATTCCTGCCAAGCTTCCCCGAAGTATTGGATGCCTTCGCAGAATGTAGGAACGGTCGCTGGTTTTGGAGTTGTTGCAGTCATGCTGTTTGCTTGGTTTACTTAACTTAATAGTAATTTAACATTTCTGGGGACAAAAATTAATTATTTTTGCGTTGGTGGGTTATAAGTCTTTGTAATCTTAGGGTTGAAGCTAGTTACTGGTTGAGTTAGCGTCCCGATTCCGCGTTAACAACCTCTTGACATTTTTGGCAAAGTATGATAAAAGCTTTTTAATTTATTTTTATGTATAAATAAACCCTAAAAAAGCTGACATTGCGAGGGGGAAGACAAGGGAGAGGTTAAAACTATCTTATCTTCCTTGTCTCCCTTAATTCTTGGTTCTCTTCAAAATTGAGATGCACCCGCATTGCGTCCTTCGTAGAAACCAAAATTGAGGAAATGCTCGAACCCGCTGCGAATCTCCCCCCGCGCCACCACCGCCGCCACATCGGGATTTTCGGTTAAATAAACGGCTTCGTTATATAAAGGACTGGGGTTCCGTCCTTGGAACAAACCGGTGCGAATTAAATGGTCGAAACCGTTTCTATACAAACCGTTGCTGATGACTCTAACTACATCTGGATTATTAGCTAGGTAAAATTCTTCGTCGTAGTAAATATCTAAAGGATTGATATTTCGTTCCGCCACCTCGTTTCCAGGAGGAATTGGAGCTGCAACATCTATTATTTCTTCCAAGTTAAAACTATCATCCTCCCTAGTACCAGTTAAAAAGTCGAATGGCTGGTTTAATACTTCTGAAAAAACGCCATTTCGGTCAATTTCTAAACTATTAATCATCTCTGAATTATCCAACTGAATTTCCATAGTTCGTAGTAACTACAGTCGTAGTTCGTATCTTTTGTTTATTGCCCCACCTTTAAAACCTGTTCTGCTGTTAAATTCAACTCGGGAAAAATTGAAGATTCTATTCTATGGCCTCCCCGAAAGAAATTAAGAGCATATTCACCTTCCACAAATTGATAAACAAAAATAGTCGGTTGTTTGGGATTACCCAGATATCGCCTCCCACCCAATCCTAAATAATCGACAATCCAATATTCAGCTATTCCCATTTTTTCGTATTCTGTGAATTTCATTTCATAATCGTCTTGCCAATTCGTGCTTACCACCACTTCTACGATTAAAGGAATTGTTTCTCCCTTGGTAATAAGCGATCGCTTTTTCCACATCGGTTCGCTTTCTAATAGGCGATCGTCGATAACAGCAACATCTGGAATAAAAGCAGACGCATCGGAATCAATTGGTTTAACAAAAGAATTGCGAGAAATAAAGTAAGGTAGTTTTAACCGCCTAGTTTCTAAGGTAAGTTCTGCAGAGATTTCTGCTGCTACTTTCTCGTGAGTTCCTGTTGCTGGCATTTTAATTATTTCTCCATTATGTAATTCAAAATGACCTTTGCCATCTGGATACCAATCCATAAATTCTTCTAAGGTCATCAATTCTGGTTTAACTATTGCTTGAGTCATAACTCCTCCTTAATGCTTTTCTATCGAAGACAGCGATTACTACGAGCTTAGTTTCTTAATTTTCCCGCCCGACCGTTAATTGTTAATTGTTAACCGCGCTATTTAGGGTCTGCTGAATAAACCAAAAGCCTAATGCTTTTTGCGTTCTTGCGTTCTTGCGTTCTTGTTAATTGTTATTACCGGATTTTCTCCGAATTGCGGGTGGGGGAGCATCCCATATTTGTAATTTTTACCCCTCGATAATTTCATACTCATACTCTTACTCTTACTCAAAAAAACCGCTTTTTGTTTGAGTAAGAGTACTCGTCATGAGTGTGAGTCATGAGAAAATAAATATGCAAAATTGAGATGCTCCCTGCGGGTGGTTTCAAACCCCGGCCACACAAGAATTTTAGATTTATTCAGCCACCCCTAATTATTAATTGTTTTTTGGGTCGATTTTTACCAATTTTTTAACTTGCAATTAGCAATTAGCCATTAGCCATTAGCAAAAAGCGGTAAGTTATTGGTGAGTTCGGCAAGCCCTATTTATAATTAACAATTAACAAAAAGCGTTTTAAAATTAAGATGCGCCCGCAGGTTCGCGACCTTCATCCTCCCCAAACAAAACGTAATGTTCTAACCCATTAACAAAGACCCCATTAGCCACAGATTCCGCAACTGCTGGATAAGTTTCCAAATAAAACTCTTCGTCAAAAACAATCTGAGGGCTGCGACCTTCAGCATAACCAAATCGCAACCAATGGTCGAAACCTCTGCTTAACAAACCGTTATTTACAGCCTCGGCAACCCCGGGATTTTCTGCTAAATAAACGCTCTCGTTAAAACCTTCAAAAACGCCCCCAGAAGGAGTGGCACTACCAGAAAGTATCGCCACAAAAGCATCGCTTTCTAAACCTACATCATTAAAACCATTGACGATGGGGAAATCCGTAGAATTAGTCGAACCAATAATATAGGTCCTTCCCGCGCCATCCACAACAATATCGTTGCCTTGTTCGCTGGAACTTCCCCCCACGCTAATCGAAGATTCTAAACCGCCGTCAGTCGAGACTTTAGTAACAAAAGCATTATCGGGAAAACCTAAATCGCTAAAAGGAGTGTCGCCCCCTTGAAGTAACGGCCCAAAGGCACCAGAAGAAGTATTGCCCGTGACGTAAGCGCTGCCCGCGTCATCCACGGCAATTTTAGTAGCAAATTCCCCGCTTTGACCGCCTAAATAAGTAGCGTATCCCAGAGAGCGATCGCTATTTATCTTAATAACAATTCCATCGCTGCTGCCCCCACCAAAACTGCTTTGGAAACCGTTAAAAGTCGGAAAATCTCCCTCTGGGGGAACCGCGACATCGCCGCCAATAATTCGAGTTCCGCTAGTACCGCTGACATAGATATTACCCGCATTATCTAAAGCAATACCCTCGCCGGCATCTCCATCTTCTGCCCCATAAAAAGAGGAATAAATTAAATCGCTACCGTCGCTATTTAATTGAGCAATAAATACATCCCTATCGCCTCCCAAACTGCCTTGAGTGGCATTAACAGTTGGGAAATCTGGAGAACGAGTATCCCCAGTTAAATAAACATTGCCGCTACTATCTAAAACCAAATCCTTAGGAACGTCAAAATCATTTCCTCCCAACAAAGTCGAGTAAACTAAATTACCGCCGTCGGGAGAGATTTTGCTAACAAAAACATCTCGGTTAAATTCGCTAGCGAGGCGATTTTGAAGGACGTTTTCCGTAGTGGGAAAGTCGCCAACTCCGGGGATAGGTTGGAGGGGAAATGGAGAGACGCCCCCAGTATTTCCTGCTAGATAAACGTTGCCGCCGTTATCGACAGCAATAGCGTTACCCTCATCGTCATCTCGTCCGCCTAAATAAGTGGAATAGAGAATAGTGCTGCCGTCTGCTGATATTTTTGTCACGAAAGCATCCCCACCAAATTGACCGCCGTTATAGTTATTTTGGAGGGCGTTTATAGTTGGGAAATTGGCAGAAGTCGTATTGCCAGTAATGTAAATATTGCCAGCATTATCTACAGCAATATCCGTTCCCATATCGTCGCCGCTGCCGCCGATGTAGGTTGCGTAAAGCAAGTCGCCTTCGGGGGAGATTTTGGCAACAAAAGCATCGCTACCCAAATTGTCGCTGCCACCAAAACTATTTTGGACGGCCCTGGCAGTTACCGGAAAGTTTTCTGAGTTGGTATTTCCTGTTAGATAAATGTTGCCTTGACTGTCTCTGGCAATGCCGTTTCCTTGTTCGAAACTGCTGCCTCCCAGAAATGTTGAATAGTCGAGAGTCGGTTGAGAGGTTGCCTGACTATTTTCTCTTAGGTTTGGATTGGTTGTTTCTCCAGTTAATAAATCTTTGTTATCATCTGGAGAATCTTCTTCGGAGATTGGATTAATTTCAGATATTAAAGAATCAACAACATCCCCAGAATTAGAAGTAAAATTCTCTGGCAATACCTCCAATGCTACATCCCCAGAAAAGTTGCTACTTTTTATTAATTCTGCTGGCAATTCACCATGGCCAAAAGGGTAAATAGCTGTGAAATTGTCTGGAATTTCTAGTGGGTACATAATTCAACGTTTTTTAGTATTTCAGAAACCGGGTTTTTTGAAAAAACCCGGTTTCTTTTGCTCTAGTTGGCGATAAATTCCAGAATCTTTTCGGCGGTTATTTGCGGTTGTTCCAAATGGGGAACGTGACCGCTATTTTTTATCCAGATAAGTTGATAGTTGGGAAGTCCCTTCTCGAACTTAGCTGCATCGTCGGTTCCGAGTATTTTATCGTACTCTCCCCACAATATTAGACTGGGCTGCCGAATTTCTGCAAGTTTTTTGCCAAAAGGCCGATAGCCCCCGCTTTTGGTAAAGGAAATTAACGCCTTATCCCAATCTTTTGTTTCTAAATGCAATCTCGCACAAATTAGAGCGTCTGCAGAGGCAAAACTTTTGTCGAAATAGGCATTTTCGCTAATTTTTTGCCTCACTTTCGGGCTGCGCAAAAATGAAGTTGCCAGATAGCCTAAAGGAGGAAATAAATATTTTCCTAAAGGCGGGCCACCTGTCGCCCCTGCCGGGTCGATTAAAATTAATTTGGCGACTATTTCTGGATAATTTAGGGTAAAATCGATAGCGGCAGCGCCTCCCATCGAAGCTCCCACTAAGATTATTGGTTGGTTAATTGCGGTTTTCCAAAAACAATAAAGATGGGTTGAGATGCTTTTGGGACTAATTTTTAATCCCGGCAATCTTTCGGTAAAGCCAAATCCTAATAAGTCAACTGCTATGGTTTCGTTATTAGCTGCCAGTAAGGGAAAAATGCGGCGATATTCTAATAGGGAACTGTCGAAACCGTGCAATAATAAAATAGGTATGCCGCCGTGGCCTTGGCGGGCGAAGGTTGTAGTAATTGGTTGAGAGATTAGGGGGGTTTTGATGGGTTTGCGATCGATGTTTTTGCTGAGGGCAACGGATGTCGCTTCGGTGAGGTTTTCTGTTAGTTTGGGCAAAAATTCGGGAAACATCAAAAAGCGCTAATAGTTCGGTGTCAAAGGAAAATTTTATTATAGCATTTCTGCTCAAATACTTTTTAACTGACTCCCTTTTTTGGACCCAACAAAAATCGGCAAATTTTTTTTAAATTCCTCCTAAAATCCCTTGACAAGAAAAAAAAGATGCTGTACGATAGCATTGAGGGAGCATCTCAGTTTTGAAGAAAACCAAGAAATTGTCGCTTTTAGGCAAGAGGCAAGAGGCAATACGAGGCAAGAGGCAAGAGGCAATACGAGGCAAGAGGCAAGAGGCAAGAGGCAATACGAGGCAAGAGGCAAGAGGCAAGAGGCAAGAGT
>CAZUCT010000132.1:0-19996 GCA_964619285.1 uncultured bacterium
GAAATTAATTTCTGGATTTGTGGATACCTATCTTCGGTTAAATGCTGAAGAAGAAGTTCAGTTAAAATCGCAAGTAAATACCTTAGAATCTCAAGAACGGGAGGAAGTTATGGAAATAGTTACTTCTTGGATGGAACAAGGAATCGAGCGAGGATTAATTCTAGGAAAATTGAGAATTATCCTGCGTTTAATCAACCGAAAAATCGGTGAAATAGCTCCTCAATTACAGGAAAAAATTCGTCAACTATCAAGTCCTAAATTAGAAGATTTATCCGAGGCTTTGTTGGATTTTTCCACGGAGGAAAATTTAGCGGCTTGGTTGCAAGAAAATTCTGAAGATTCGACCCCAGAAGAATCTAACGGTAATTAGTTTGTTGCAATCAGATGGGTGACGATTAACAAAATTTGATAACCGTCACCCTCCCACAAAAATTTCATTAAATCTAAAAAACGGAGTTATGGAAATAGTTACTTCTTGGATGGAACAAGGAATTGAGCGTGGAATCGAGCAAGGGTTTATCCCGGGAGAATTGGAAATTATTAAGCGCCAAATTAAAGTAAAAATAGGTGAAATATCTCCTCAATTCATGGAGAGAATTAGTCAATTATCGAGCAATAAATTAGGAGATTTATCAGGGGCATTGTTGGATTTGTCCGCAGAGGAAAATTGGGTGCATCTCAATTTTGAAGAAAACCAAGGATTTAACACTTTTTGCTAATTGCTAATTGCTAATTGCTAATTGCATTTTTTAGAGAACACAATTAGCGATTAGCGATTAGCCATTAGCCATTAGCCATTTTCTATTTTTACAAAGATTCGATGCTCCCGGAAAATTTAGTCGCTTGGTTGCAACAAAATGCTGAAGATTCGACCTTAGAGGAATCTAAAGGTAATTAATCTGTTGTAGTTGGATTGGTGATGATTATTAAAATTTTATAATCGCTAAAGCGATTACTACGAACTAGCAATGAAGAGCCAACTATTTAAACAAGTAAGAATATTAGACCCGATTTCTAACACCGATCGCCTCGCCGACCTTCTCATAGTGGATGGTTATATTCGAGCAATTGAAGATAACGTTAACGACTATCCCCCCGAGACAGAAATTAAAGATTGTCAAGGCCTAATCTTAGGCCCCGGTTTGGTTGACTGCGCCAGTCATAGCGGCGAACCGGGGTTTGAGGAAAGGGAAACTCTCGCATCTTTAATGCAAGCTGCCGCTGCCGGCGGTTTTACTCGTTTGGCAATCTTGCCAGACACGGCCCCACCAATAGATAACCCCGCCGGTTTGGCGGGGTTAAAAATGCTGGCGGCCCCGGCCTCCTCCCCGTCTCTCTATTTCTGGGGAGCCCTCACTAAAGGCATCCTGGGAGAACAAATGACGGAGTTAGGAGAGTTGGCGGGGGCGGGAGTTGTCGGTTTTGCCGACGGACGACCTCTGGCAAATTTTGCTTTGCTGCGCCGGTTGCTCGAATACCTTAAACCACTGAACAAACCGATGGCCTTGGTAGCGGGCGATCGCCTCCTGGCAGCTAACGGAGTCATGCGGGAGGGTTATGATTCTATTCGTCTCGGTTTGCCGGGAATACCGGCGGCGGCGGAAAGCGGTTATCTCGCGGCCTTGTTGGAGTTGGTGGATGCCATTCGCAGGCCGGTTCATATTCTGGGAATCTCTACCGCCAGAAGCGTCGAGTTGCTCAAAGATGCTAAAAATCGAGGTTTGCCGGTGACTGCCAGTACCAGTTGGATGCACTTGCTGTTGGATACCGAAGCTATTGAGGGGCGCGACGGCATTCCGTTCGATCCGAATTTGCGTTTGGAACCGCCATTGGGAACTAAGAGCGATCGCCTCGCTTTGGTTCGAGGAGTTAAAGAAGGAGTTTTGAAAGCGATCGCCATCGACCATACTCCTTTTACTTATGAAGAAAAAACCGTTGCCTTTGCCGACGCGCCACCGGGTGCCATCGGTTTGGAATTAGCTTTGCCTTTGCTCTGGCAGAGTTTGGTGGAAACTGGCGAATGTTCGCCTTTGGAGTTGTGGGGGGCCTTGAGCAGCGGGCCGGCTGAATTTTTGGGACTGAATTTGGGAGCGATCGCCCCCAACCTCCCCGCCGAAGTTATCTTATTCGACCCCCACCAGACATGGACTGTCAATAAACAAACGATTAAATCCCTTTCTGCCAATACTCCTTGGTGGGGCCGAGAGATTAAAGGGCGGGTAGTTTAGCCATTATCCAATTAATTTTGAGGATAAACGGGAGATTCATCTAACCCTCCCATGTGATTCATGGGCCAAAAGCGAAAAATGGCTCTACCAATAATATTTTCCCGAGGGACAAACCCCCAACAGCGACTATCATAACTGTGCTGGCGATTATCCCCCATGACCAAATAGGAGTCGGGGGGGACAGTTTGGGGTCGCTCTAAAAACCTCATATTGGGAGGACAATCATTAACCTCCGTTTGCTGGTGTTGGGAATTACCATTAATAGGTGCAGCCGGGTCGAATTCTGAGGCGACATATTTTTCTTCTAAAGGCCGACCGTTGACGTAAACCCTTCCATTTTTAACTTCTAGCTTTTCTCCGGGCAGGCCGACTATCCGCTTGATAAAGGCATCTTTGTAAGTGGTACTGAGAGCTTCTGTGGGATTAAAAACTACGATATCTCCTCGTTTGGGGTCGCCAAATTTATAACCCAATTTGTCAATTATCAAGCGATCGTTAATTTGCAGCGTCGGCAGCATCGAACCAGAAGGAATGTAACGCGCTTCAGCTACAAATTGACGAATACCGATGGCCAAGACCACGCTCAGTCCAACAGTTTTAATTCCTTCTATCCAGGGATTTTCTTTATCACTCATAGTTGTTTAATCGCAATTAGTTTAAGTTAAAGGTAAGCTGTATTCAATAACAATTGCTGTCAATTTTCTATTTTAGGGCAGAGCTCTCATCTTTTGCAGGCGCAAACCGCCCTTGTTTAGTTCGGTAAATCGAAAATCAACTTCAATCTTATGTCATTAAACTCATCTATTATCATCCGCCAACCCACTGTGGTTTTACCTAATGGAGAATTAGCCATTCGGGATGTGGAAATTCGTGGGGGAAAAATTGTCGAAATCTCTCCAGAAATTTCCTCGCCTTCCCCAACAGAAGAAACAAGTTTAGAAATAGACGGGAAGGGTTTAACTTTGTTGCCCGGAGTCATAGATCCGCAAGTACATTTTCGCGAACCGGGTTTAGAACATAAAGAGGATTTAAGTACTGCCACAATGGCTTGTGCTAAAGGTGGCGTAACGTCGTTTTTAGAAATGCCAAATACTCGCCCTTTAACTACTACCCAAGCAACGTTAGATGATAAACTCAACCGGGCGGCGGCAAAATGTTTGGTTAATTATGGTTTTTTCATCGGCGCAACGGCGGAGAATTTGCCGGATTTATTAACGGCAAATCCTACTTGCGGAATTAAGATATTTATGGGGTCGATGCACGGTAATTTATTAGTAGATACGGAGGAGAAATTAGAGCCGATTTTTGCTAAGGGAAAACGACTCATTGCCGTTCACGCTGAAAATCAAGCCAGGATTAACCAACGCCGACAAGAATTTGCCGGCATTACGGACCCGGCAATTCATTCTACGATCCAGGATAACGAGACGGCTTTGTTAGCAACTAAGATGGCTTTAAAGATGTCTAAAAAGTATCAACGACGGCTGCATATTTTACATACTTCCACCGGAGACGAAGCGGAGTTATTGAGGGAGGATAAACCGAGTTGGGTGACTGCGGAAGTTACGCCCCAACATTTGTTATTAAATACTAGCGCTTACGAGAAAATTGGCACTTTTGCGCAGATGAATCCTCCTTTAAAATCGGAACGAGACAATCAAATTTTGTGGCAAGCTTTGTTGGATGGCGTTATCGATTTTATTGCTACGGACCACGCGCCTCATACTTTGGAAGAAAAGGCAAAAGGCTATCCAAATACGCCTTCGGGAATGCCCGGAGTGGAGACATCTTTACCGTTAATGTTGACTCAAGCGATGCAGGGACGCTGTACCGTTTCTCAGGTAGTTAATTGGATGTCTGCTGCAGTGGCGAAGGGTTATAAAATACCGAATAAAGGAGCGATCGCCCCCGGTTACGATGCCGATTTAGTATTAGTTGATTTACAGAATTATCGCCCGGTTTTGCGTGAAGAATTGCGAACAAAATGCGGTTGGAGTCCTTTCGAGGGTTGGAGTTTAACCGGTTGGCCGGTGGTAACAATTGTTGGGGGGCAAGTTGTTTATAATAAGGGCGAATTGAACCTAGAAGTTCGCGGTCAAGCGTTAAGTTTTGATGGCTAGTTAATTAGGTAAAAAAAACTCTTGTTGTCATGGCGAGGGGGGCTGGGAAATCAGTTAATTTAGTTTGCTTTTCATTCATCTCCCCCCGTGGCAATCTTTGAAGAAGGCAAGAGGCAAGAGGCAAGAGGCAATAGGGGCAGAAGTGTATTTAATAACTCAAAGGAGATAAAATCAAAATGAATCCCATGTCTAAAGAATTAGTGGATTTAATAATGAAAGCGAAGCAGGTTTCTCCAGAGGAGCAATTGTATTTGATATCTCATCTGGCAGGAAATTTAAGGCGTTGCGAAATTCAAGAAAAACCTCGTCGAAAAGCAACAGAATTTATTGGAGTTGCCCCCAATCATCTTGGCGGTATGGACGCTCAAGAATATGTAACTCGCATGAGACGCGGAGAATTTCCAGAGTTAGAAATTGTGGTAAAATAAAAATTAAGTCAAAAGTTGCCAATCTCAGATACTATCGAAAAGCAGGAGAATTTTTCCATGCAAACAATGTCTAAAGAATTAGTGGATTTAATAATGAAAGCGAAGCAGCTTTCTCCAGAGGAACAATTGTATTTGATATCTCATCTAGCAGGAGATTTAAGGCGTTGCGAAATTAAATGCAAACCCCGTCGTGACATTACAGAACTTAAGGGATTAGCGCCTAATTTATTAGGTGGTATGGACGCTCAAGAATATGTAACGCGCATGAGAAACGGTGAATTTCCCGATCTAGAAATTGAAGCAAAACACAAACAAGGGGAAAATAATAATGAAAGTTGAGGAAAGTTTAGAAGGTGTAACTAGCTTATTTTTAGACACTGCACCGGTTATTTACTATGTGGAGGAAAATTCTCAATATTTTGCAACAGTTGAAATCGTATTCAATCGCATTCAAAATGGTGAAATAATGGCTGTTGCTTCCCCGGTTACTCTAGCTGAGTGCTTGGTAATTCCTTATCGTCTCGGACAAACAGAACTTCAGCAAGAATATATCGATTTAATTCTGAGTAATAACAGAATATTTTTGGTTGAAATTAATGGCGAGATGACAGTAAAAGCGTCTCAATTTCGAGCTAAGTACAACTTACAATTACCCGATGCTTTTCAAGTTGCAGTTGCTTTAGAGGCAGGTTGCGAAGCAATTTTAACTAACAATGGTGTGTTTAGAAGGGTGACGGAAATAAGAGCGATCGCTTTAGACGATTTAGAAGTTTGAACTATTTTAATGAAACCAAATTAAACCAAATTAAACCAAATTTTATATGACATTACAAGAACTAGAACCACAACTTCTTGCCCTAACTCCAACAGAAAAAGCCCAAGTAATAAAACTATTAGCCCAAAGCTTAAGTAACAATTGGCAGGGAATAGAAAAAACTCCTGGCGTCTGTGGAGGTCATGCCTGTATTGCTAATACGAGGATTCCCGTTTGGGTATTAGTAAATGCTCGTCGAATAGGGTACACCGAAGCAGATTTATTGTTAAGCTATCCCACAATTTCTGCTGCAGATTTAGCTAATGCCTGGGGATATGCGGCCGCATATCCCGATGAAATTGAAATAGCAATAAGCGAGAATGAGGAAGATTAAATTGTGGCACGTTTATATGCAGACGAACAATTTCACAACATTTCCAAATCAAAAAACTCCCCAAAAACCCTCAACTCCACCTGCCGCCCCTCCCCACAAACATCCTTAAAATCAACCAACAAATAATCCAACGGTTTATACTCCAATTTATCCGCCCACTCAATAGCGACAATACCCGGTTCCACCTCCAAACCCTCCCAATAAATATCCAAATTCAACCCCTCAATTTCCTCCGCTTCCAACCGATACAAATCCAAATGATAAAGAGGAATTTTTCCCCCAAAATACTCGTTAATCAAAGTAAAAGTAGGACTATCTATCCCCTCCTCAATACCCAAACCCTCCCCCAAACCCTGCACCAAAGTCGTCTTACCGCTGCCCAAATTTCCCTCCAATAAAATAACGCTACCCGCAGGCAATTTCTCCCCCAAAACTTTACCTAAATTTCGGGTGGAGTCGGTATCGGGTAGGGATAAAAATAGTTCTTGGTTCATTCTTAATTGTTAATTCTTAATTGATATAAGCATTGAAATTTAAGAAACCGGGTTTTTCAAAAAAACCCGGTTTCTGGCGGGTGAGCTATTCAACATTAGCGCGACTGTACCAGCGCAATAAAACCTGTGCCAATTTATTAGAATCGTGACGGACAAAACCGGTATTTTCGTCCTCGTACATAACATTAGTTAAAACAACCCTGCGTCCCAAATTCTTAACATCCTCTCGATCCAGAAAAACGGGGTTAGAACTTTCTTGGGCGTAACGAATTAAAGCTTGTGCCGAAGGAACTTTCCCTTGTACCAAGACCGCATCGAATAACTTTTTACCGACAGCCTTATCGATCGCCCGAATATGATCCGCCACGCTATATCCCACAGTTTCCCCCGGCTGAGTCATAATATTACAAACATATATACTCGGCACCTCCCGAGAAGCGATCGCCTCGGCAATTTCCGGCACCAA
Source organism: uncultured bacterium (assembly GCA_964619285.1). GTDB lineage: Bacteria > Cyanobacteriota > Cyanobacteriia > Cyanobacteriales > Microcoleaceae > CALKCV01. The sequence continues at coordinate 6,885 of CAZUCT010000132.1, forward strand.
CAAATTCGGAATCACGCTCGTATAAAGACTTCCAGGACCGATAATAATAAAATCCGCGAACTCTATCGCTTGTAAAACCTTTGGCAAAGCAGGCGGACTGGCAGGGTTGCAGCCGATATTAACAATTTTACCCCCCGCTTCGGTAATCTGAGACTCCCCCTCAATGCGCCGTCCGTCATCTAACTCCGCCCACAAGTGAACGTCGCACAAAGTAGCAGGCAAAACCTCCCCGCGAACCGCCAGAACTTGAGAACTAGCTGCGATCGCCCGTTCCAAATCTCCCGTAATATCGCTCATCGCAGTCAAAAACAAATTACCAAAACTGTGCCCCACCAAACCATCCCCCGCCCGAAACCGATATTGGAACAACTCCGTTAACAGCTTTTCCTCGTTTGCCAAAGCAGCCAAACAATTTCTAATATCTCCCGGTGGCAGAACCCCAATTTCTCGCCGCAGTCTCCCAGAAGAACCCCCATCGTCCGCCACCGTCACCACAGCAGTAATATTAGCGCTGTAATCTCGAAGTCCCCGCAGTAAAGTCGAAAGACCGGTGCCGCCGCCGATGGCCACTACTTTCGGCCCTTTGTGCAGGCGTCGGTGGGCGAGGAGGCGATCGACCAATTCTTGCTCTCCCTGGGGCACAAATGCTTGAGTAATCGAATTAATGCTGCGGTTTTGGCCCCAGAATATCAACAAAATCCCCCCAGCTAGAACTAAAGGCCCAGAAATATAGTTGGGAACCACAGTGGCGATCCATCCCAGAACCCCTTTAAGCAGTTGGAGGATGTAGAAAACTGGAGTCATGCCCGTCCAGATAGCCAGTCCGAGAGTAGTCAGCAATACCCCCGTGGCGCTTATCAGCAACCACCGCTTGACAAACAGTCCGGGGGCCAACCACTTAAACCATTGCCCGACTTGCCTGGAGTAACGACTGGAGTAACGACCGGAGTAAGGACTGGAGGAGTAAGGCAGATAAGACTTTGCTGCCGAAAGATTGCGTAATGTTTTCTTTAAAAGGCGATCTGTAAGCATAAGGATTTCTGGCAAATTGGCCATTAGTAACTATTGACTAACAACTTTACAATACTAGACGGGATTCTAACCGGAGCTGGATAGTTTACAGTGCCCATTTTTTGCAAAGGTGTTGTTAAACGTGAAGTATTGGCAGCAATAATTGTTGCCACAAACTACAAATTAAGATTGCATTTGGGATCTATTTCTAACGAGAGTGGATGAACTCTAATAAATCTACTTATAATGAAAATTAGGTTAGTTGTCTGCCCGGATAATTTACGGCTGGCACAATAATGATTAAGTTTTCTTGAGGGAATAGAAATCATGGAAGTTCTCCATCAAATCCCAACTACAACTGTAACTTCTGGGGAAGAAGAGTTTTTGGGAAATCATCTAGTTTTACGCGATATTAGTTGGGAAACTTACGAAAAGCTTTTAGAAATATTTAGCGATCGCTCTATCCCCCGCATTACTTTTTATCGAGGAATTTTAGAACTGATGGTACCTTTACCAGAACACGAAACTTATAGCTGGACTTTAGGTCAATTAATCGTGGCCATGACCGAAGAAATGGAATTAGAAATTCGCGGTTTGAAATCTTCTACTTGGCGCTCTAAACCCAAAGCTACTGGCAAGGAAGCCGATGAATGTTTCTACATCCAAAACGAAGCAAAAATCCGCAACAAATTACAAATCGATTTAACAGTTGACCCGCCACCAGACTTAGCAATTGAAGTCGATTTAACCCATTCATCCATCGATGCCATGTCGGTTTATGCCGAATTAAAAGTACCCGAAGTTTGGCTTTGGCGAAAAGGAAAACTAACAATTAAGATTTTAAAAGAGGGGGGTTATGTGGAGTCGGAAAACAGTTTAGCTTTTGGGTCGTTTCCGGTTAAAGAAATAGGGCAATTTATGAACTTTGAATCCGATAAAGGACATAATGCAAAAATGCGGGAATTTCGGCAATGGGTAAGAGCTAATCTGCCCCAATAATTATTATTAATTAATTACTAATTAATTATGAACTGCGAGGCATTAATCGAACTAAAAGGAGTTAGTAAATCTTTTGGTAAAAATGTAGTATTAGATGAAGCAGATTTAACCGTTTATCGGGGAGAAGCTTTGGCAATTATTGGCCCATCGGGGACCGGTAAATCTACGGTTTTACGCATGATTGCCGGTTTGTTGGCCCCGGATGCCGGAGAAGTTTATATCGAAGGCCAACTGCGGGAGAGGTGGGGGGATGACGTGGCGGATCCGGTAACTATTGGCATGGTGTTTCAGCAGTCGGCCCTGTTTGATTCCCTTACGGTGGATGAGAATATCGGCTTTTTGCTGTATCAACATTCTAAGTTGCCCCACCAAAAGATTAGGGAGTTGGTGGAGGAAAAATTAGAGATGGTAGGGTTGCCTGCAATAGGCGATCGCTACCCGGCCGAGTTATCCGGCGGGATGCGCAAGCGAGTTAGTTTTGCCAGGGCGATTATGACCAATCCCGAAAATCCCAAGGATAACCCCGAAGTTCTCTTATACGACGAACCTACTGCCGGCCTGGATCCGATCGCCTCCACGGTAATCGAAGATTTGGTCCGCCACCTCCAAGAAATCGAAGGAGGTTGCAGCACTTATGTGATGATTACTCACCAACACAGTACCATCCGGCGAACTGCAGACCGGATTTTGTTTCTCCATCAAGGCAAAGTTCGGTGGGAGGGAACTGTTGAGGAAATTGATAAGACTGACAATGCTTTAGTCAAACAATTTTTTACCGGCAGCATCGACGGACCAATTCAAGTTATTGGTTAATTGATAATTGTTAATTGTTAATTGTTAATTGGTTGGGCGTTATTGGGTGGTTTTAAATAGTATTAACAAAAGGAGAAAAAAATGCGATCGCGTGCAATAAGGGAAGGCTCTTTAGGTCTTTTAATTATCTTAGGACTTGGTTTTTTTGGCGGTCTAATATTATGGCTGCGAGGTTTTCAATTTGGCGATCGCAGCTTTACGGCAACGATTGAATTTAACGCTGCCTCGGGCTTGCAAGTAGGAGCTCCGGTAAGATATCGAGGAGTAAATATCGGCAAAGTAATGGAAATCAAACCGGGACCGAACGGAGTGGATGTCAAAGTAAGAATTGTTCCCGAAGATTTAATAATTCCTCGCAACGTCATTATCGAATCAAATCAATCGGGATTTATTGGGGCAGCAACCATAGATTTAAGCCCTACCAGCGAGATACAAACTTCGGCAATTACGGCTCAACCCTTAGAACCTAATTGCCCCGCAGATTTGATAATTTGCGATAATTCTCGCCTTCAAGGAAGACAAGGGGTGACCATGGAAGACTTTGTTAGGGTGGGAGTAAAAATGGCAGATGCCTATACAGATCCGGAACTATTTAATAGTATTAAATCCATCGCCGAAAATACCGCAGTTGCCTCCCAAGAAGCGACAAAACTTACTCGCGATTTATCAGATTTGGCAGTAAAGGTTAAGGGAGAGTTGGAAGATTTGAGTAGCTATATGAGGGAAGATGTCGGCGGTTTGACTCAAACGATGCGGTCAGAAATTGGCGGAGTAAGTCAAACTTTGAAGGTAGAAATTGGCGGTTTGAGTCAAACTTTGAAGGGAGAAATTGGCGGTTTGAGTCAAAATTTAAAAGGAGAAATTGGCGGTTTAACTACTTCTTTAGAACGGGAAATAGAGGTAGTATCTGATGAATTAATCGCAGTGTCTAATACTACTCAAGCTTCTGCTAAAGAGGTTTCTGCAGCAGCGATCGCCTCTGCTAATTCTGTCAAAGAAGCAGCAGATCGGATTACAATTACAGCTAACGAAATCAATGCCTTACTCGACAGCAACCGTTCCACCATCGTCGCTACTTTAAATAACATCAATCAAACAACCAAAGAGTTACAAGTAGCCGTCAATAATTTGAGTCCGATAATTAATGAAGTGGAACGGGGAGAATTTCTGGAAAATTTAGAAACTGTCTCGGAAAATGCTGCGGAAGCTTCTGCTAATTTGCGCAATATCTCTCGCGAATTAAACGACCCAACTAATATCTCTCAATTAAAAGAGACCTTAGCATCCGCCCAGAGTGCGGTGCAAAATATGGATAAAATCACTAAAGATGTAGATGATTTTACCGGAGATCCTCAGTTTCGAAATAACTTGAAAAAGTTAATTAACGGTTTGGGACAGTTATTTTCTGCTACCCAAGACTTAGAAGAAGAAACGGAAATGGCGAGGAATTTAGATATTTTGTTGGAGAAGATTAATAGTTTGGAAGAGAGAGAATAGGGTGCATTCCTATTTTTAAGAAAACCTACAATTTAACGATTTTTGCTAATTGCTAATTGCTAATTGCTAATGGTTGGTTGTTAATGGTAAAGCGGTCGTTTTTATTGCCCATTCCCTTTCCCAAAAAAATAAGGTGCGCGACGCGCACCCTACAATTAGCCATTAGCCATTAGCTACTTTTTTAGGAAGCCAAAGCTACTTCTAACATTTGTTGAAGTTCGCCCTTTTGATAGAGTTCGATCGCTACGTCAGAGCCACCAATAAACTCCCCATTAATATAAACTTGAGGAATAGTAGGCCAGCTTGAATATTCTTTAATTCCCTGACGAATGTCGTTATCTTCTAACACGTCAACCGTTGCATAAGGAGTGCCCAAAGAATTTAAAATTTGAACGACGTTGTTAGAGAAACCGCACATCGGCATTAATTTGTTGCCCTTCATAAATACCAAAACTTTGTTCTGGTTTACCAAAGCATCAATTCTTTCTTTTAGTTCTGGAGTCATAGTTTTTGGTTGTAGTAAGTTTAGCGTTTTGAGCAAAGGTTAGAGGGCTGCTGGTGAATGATTAATGTAACTTGCCCCTTGTCTTGTATTTAACTAGCCAAAAATTAGGCGACTTGGCCGGATGCTTCCCATTGGGCGGGAGTATAGGTTTTGAGGGCCAAAGCGTGAATTTCTTCGGTGGCCAGGGGCCCTTGGAGGGCCTTATATACCATCTGATGTTGTTTGACCAAGGTTTTCCCTTCAAACTGGGAGGAAACGACAGTAGCCTCTAGGTGGTCGCCCCCCTTTAAATCCTCTACTCGAACCAGGGCATCGGGCAACTCGGTTTTAATCATTGCCTCCACATCTTTTAAACTAATCATTCAGTTCCTCTTTTCAAAATTTCTCATTTTAATTGTAGTTTAATTACTGAGAAGAAGAAGTAGGTTGCTCTTCCGATCTGGGATAGGGAACGTCAACAAATCCTAGCTCTAATAACTGCTGGTAGGCTTTTTGCCCCAACTCGCGGGTGGGTTGCTGGGAGCTGATAATTTGAACTAGCAAGGGGACGGCCAGTTCTGGTTGGTTTTGGGCTCTATGGACTAAGGCTAGCTGGTAAGTAGCGCTATCTCGCATTTGGGCGGTATCGAGGGCCTGGGTTCGCTGACTGTCGGCCAAACGGTTGTCGATGCCGGAAAAGCTTGCTGCTAGTTGGCTGTAGAAGTTAGAAAGCTGGTTGAATACTTGACGAGCTTCTTGGAGTTTCTGGCTGGCCAAATCGTAGTTTTCGGCGGCGATCGCCTCCCTTGCTTCTGCCATCAACCGCTGGCCTCCCTCTAGGCTGAGAAGGCTCTCGGCGGCCAGGGGACGGGTGTTTTCTGGGTCGGTGGGGGCCACGGGGCGAACTTGGGTAGGACTACCGGGACTCGGCATCTCTTGAGCTCTGGCTTGAAAGGGTTGCCAGACTAGGGTTAAGCTTCCCAGGGCGATAATAATTCTGGAAATGCTCGGTCGGTCAACGGGTCGAAAGAATTCCATGGGTTAGCAGGAGCGATTTTAGTAAAGAAAAAACAGTATATTCAAGGTATCTTACCATTTACCAGGAGATTCTGGGGGTGCCTGTCAATTTTGAAGCGAACCAAGAGGTTAACGATTTTTGCTAATTGCTAATTGCTAATTGTTAATGGTAAAGCGATCGGCGGTTGGGAACAAAATTTTCGCCTTTTTACAAATTTACAAAGCTGACCTGCTCCCGATTCTGGGAATGGGATAATTTAGTCCAAACAGTTAAAAAAGAAAAAATTATGACTTCATCATCTAATAACGAACCAACTCTGCCGGAATCAGAGTCTCCCAGGGAAGAAATCTCGGAAGAAACTATAGGTCTGGTTTTGCAACGGGGTGGGGAGAGGCTAGCTCTGGAAAAGGTGCCGGACAGGTTTTCTTTGCGGCTTCAGCCCCACGGTTTGGCGAGTAATTGGCGATCGCGGATCCCCATCCAATATTACCAACCGATGCCCCAGGCTAATTTGGAGGAGGTGGTAGTCAACGTGGAGGAATTGGAAAGGGCGATGGCAACTTTGCGCAGATCGGATAGCATCGCTTTTGCCAGTCACGTTTATAAACCGGTTAAAGATCCGGCAATGTTGATTTATTTGACTTCTCAATTAACTATTCAGTTTCAAGACTCGACGGACGAGGCAGCGAGAAAGGCGATCGCCAAATCCCACGGACTCCAGGATCTGCATCCGGTGGAGTCGCTTCCTGATACTTTTGTCTATGAGGTCACGGAGGATGCTACGGAAAATCCGCTTAAAATTACTAATCGCTTGAGTCAAAATCCGAGTGTTGTGGTGGCGGAACCTAATATTGTGGTGCCGACTCAAAAGTTCTATCGCCCGAAGGATTCTCTCTACCACAAGCAGTGGTACCTCAATCACTCGGGGGGTTATGGTTTGGCTGCAGGTTCTCATATTTCGGTGGAGGGTGCCTGGGATGTTACTCGGGGGAATCGTTCTGTTGTGGTGGCGATCGCTGATGATAGTATCGATCTAGACCATCGGGATTTTCAGGGTTTGGGAAAAATTGTCGCTCCTCTGGACCTTAAGGATCGAGACAGGTTGCCGATGCCGGAGGCGGCTACTGACAATCACGGTACTGCTTGTGCGGGTATTGCTATTGCTGAGGAAAATGGGGAAGGTATTGTGGGGGTTGCTCCGGGTTGTGCTTTGATGCCGATCCGCACTAGCGGTTATCTGGATGATGAGTCGGTGGAGGAGATTTTTAATTGGGCGTGCGATAATGGCGCTTCGATTATTTCTTGCAGTTGGGGCCCTTCTGCTATTTATTTTCCTCTGTCGTTGCGACAAAAGGCTGTCATTGCTAAGGCGGCTGCCAGAGGTCGCCACGGTAGGGGTTGCGTGATTCTGTTCGCGGCGGGTAATGCTAATCGCCCCGTGGATGGGATTGTCGATGAGAAGGGTTGGCCTAATAATCTGGTTAAGGGCGAAACTCGATGGTTGGGCGGCTTTACGGTTCATCCAGATGCGATCGCTGTGGCTGCTTGTACGAGTCTTAATAAGAAGTCGGCCTATAGCAATTGGGGAACGACGATTTCGGTTTGCGCTCCTAGCAATAACGCTCCACCGGGTATCTGGATGCCTGAAGCTGGATATATCGGTACGCCTCCTGAAATTCAAGGGACTACTGCAGGTTTGGGTATTTTTACGACGGATCGTCTGGGGGCTGCGGGTTACGAACAGGGGGATTTTACGAGTTATTTTGGCGGTACTTCTAGCGCTACGCCTGTGGTGGCAGGGGTTGCGGCTTTGGTTCTTTCTGTCAATCCGGATTTGACGGCTCGCGAGGTGCGGGAGATTATCGAGCGCAGTGCTGATAAGATTGTGGATCTGGACCCGGACCCTCAGTTGGGTACTCGGATGGGGGATTACGATGCTAGCGGTCATTCTCAGTGGTTCGGTTTTGGTAAGGTTAATGCTGGGGCGGCGGTTTTGATGGCTCGACAGCAGCGATCGCCTCTCCAACAACCCAATCGCACTATTCGCGGCGAGAATAATGCCAGTCTGTCTATCCCCGATTTCGACCCAAAAGGGGTGACAAGCGTTATTTCTATTTCTGAGTCTGGTTTGGTACGCTCTATTGAGGTTCGGGTTGAGATCGAACATTCTTATTTGGGAGACCTTGAGGTGTATGCGATCGCTCCTAATAACGATAAGGTTTTGTTACAGGGTCGGACTCTGGGCCGGGGTACTAATCTGGGAATTACTTATTCTCTCCAGACTACGCCTCTGTTACGCCGCTTTCTCAATTTGCCCGCTTCTGGAGACTGGCAGTTGCTTGTTATCGATAATGCTCGTTTCGATAACGGTACTTTGAGGAGGTGGGAGTTGCTTTTGGGGGTTTGATAGTTAAGGCAAGAGGCAATAGGCAATAGGCAATAGGCAAGAGGCAAAAGTAGCCATTTTGGGGTCAAGAAACCCGGTTTTTTGAAAAAACCGGGTTTCTGGGATTTCCTTACTCCCCAGGCAGCCAATTTTCATCGAGCAATTGTTCTAAGGTATAGGGAGATTCTGGGGGGAAGGAATTTAGTTTAGTTTTAGCTTTCACAAATTTGACCGCATCTCGATAAATAGATAATAATTCTCCTTCTAAATGATTCCGCAAATTAGTAGTTAAACGCCGTTTTAATTGGGTTCTGAAATTAACTATTTCTGCTTCCCAGTGGTTTGCATTTTGGGCAAATTCCGCTTCCCAATATTGGTACATCAGTAGATGGCGGATGAGTTGTTCTAGGAAACTTTCAACGGCGTTTTTTTCGTTTCTACCCAAGGCTTCTAATTCCTCGATTAGGTTTTCGCAATCTAATAACTCTAATTGACGGCTGTTGAGGATTTTTACGGTTTCTTCTAACCAGCGATCGTATTCGGTTTCATACAGTTGTTTTAGTTGTTTTAGTTGTTTTAAATTTGCGGTGGTTTTTATCATATAACAGTTTTATTTGAGTTGTGTCTAAAATATCAACGCTTTAGGGAACTCTTAACGGGGAACAGGGAACAGATTAAGAGGGTTTCTCGACCTATCTAAATGCTGGTAATTCCCATAACTCGGGTTGAAATTCTGCTAGGGAATTGAGTACCAGATCCGCTTTGCCAAATAATGTTTTATTCATGTCCGGATCCGGTACGGCGATCGCTGACATTCCTGCGGCTTTTGCTGCTTCTATTCCTGCTTGGGAGTCTTCAAATACTAAACATTGTTCGGGTTTTGCTCCCAGATGGCGGGCGACTATTAGGAAGATGTCGGGGGCGGGTTTGCCTTTTTTAATGGCCGGATCGTCTCCTACTACGATGCGATCGAATATCGAAAACCACTCCTGGTGGTTGCTGGTTTTTAATTGAAATGCTTGGGTTGAGGAGCTCGTCGCTACTGCTTGGGGGATGTTCTGTTGGTGTAGGTGTTGGGTGAGACGCATTGCTCCTGCCATCGGTAGGGCCTGGGGAAATAATTTGTAGGTTTCGGCGTTTCGCTGTTTTAGGTATTCTTCCCCTGTTATCGGTAGTTCTAATAGCTCGACGATCGCTCTGGCGGAGTCTATGGATTTTCTCCCGGTTATTTTACATTTGATTTCTTTACTAAATATTTTTCCGTATCTCGCCGTTAATTCTGTGTTTACTTTGGCATGAATTGACTCTGTGTCTAACAATAACCCGTCTAGGTCGTAGATGACGTGGGAGATTTTTTTTCTGCCGATTTTTCCTTCCATTTTTGACTTGACCGACCTTATTTTTTTGACCTTGATTTTTTAATCAAGCGTAGGGGCGAACTCCCCCTGATAACTTAAGAGTAACAAAAAAATTTTCCTTTGTCAAGGGGTTAGCAAAAAAAATTTTTTTTGCCCCAAAAATGGCCATTTTGGGGACAATAAACCGAATGCTAATTGCTAATTGCTAATTGTTAATTGTTAATAGTAAAGCAATAATAGGATTGCTATAATTGTTTGGCAATGTTAAGAGGAATCATAAAAAAATGATAGTCCACATAGTTTTATTTAAGTGGAAAGAGGAGACAGCCCCAGAAGCGATCGCCCGAGTAATGAAAAACTTAAGAGGATTAAAAGAAAAAATCCCGGGGATAATAGAATTATCCTGCGGGGAAAACTTCTCAGAAAGAGCGAAAGGTTTCCAACACGGTTTAGTAGTTAAATTTAGCGATCGCCCTGCCTTGGATGTCTATCAACCCCATCCCGCCCATCAAGAAGTAGTGCAAAACTTAATCAAACCCATTGCGGCAGAAATCATAGCCTTAGACTACGAAATTTAGTCAGTTCGCCGCAATCGCTTCAGCGATAGTTCGTAGTAATCGCTTCAGCGATAGTTCGTAGTAATCGCTTCAGCGATTGTTCGCCGCAATCGCTTTAGCGATAGTTCGCCGCAATCGCTTTAGCGATAGAGATTTAAGAAACCGGGTTTTTTAAATATTCCCGGTTTCACGCGGGGGAGTTAGACTTTAACAACATTTAAAAAGAACAATCAAAAAACAATCGACCAGCCTTTTTAACCCACCGTCAACCCATCCGCACTCGTCCCTTCAACATCCGCTGCTAACCACCCCAATTATTAATTCTTAATCGATATTAGCAGCATAAATTTGTCGCAATTCGGCAACAGAAGAGATATGAGAAAGCTGAGAAGCGATCGCCCTCAACACATCCAAATCGTTAATCGTCGAAACTTCCGAAAAAACTTCCCCACTTTCTTCTGGAAACTTCAGTTTTAATCCCATTTCAATTGCCAGCAAAGACATCTGTTTTAATTGAGCGCTTTGTTCGGAAAATTCAGCGTCTTTTTGTGCTGCTAATTCGTCTCCAGTAGGAACCACAGTTCCATCGGCATAACACCAGCGCAACCAGGTATAATTAGAGTTCTCAAAAGAACCCGTCCACAAAGTTAATCCTAAATTAATCGAAGGAAACCAAGCATCATTTTTGGCAACATAATTACCAGCTTCAAGTTGAAATACTCGCAAAACAGTTTCTCCTAATTTGTGCAACGGATCGAAGACAACATAATAAGGAATTCCCAGTTTCGCGTAGTCTTTCAACTTACTACCTAATTCGTTGCCGGGAGTGGGAGAAACTACTTCAATTACCACATCTGGGGCTTTGCCAAATTCCCAGAATAAATAAGAACGAACGTTTCGTTCTAACCATTGTTCGCCGGCTTCAATATTCAAACTCAAAAAAGCATCTGGTACGATGCCTTTGTGTCGGACGTGGGGAAATAAACCGACGTTAGCTGCGGCGACAAAAGGAACTTTAATGCCGGTATCTGCGCCGCTATAAAAAACAGTTGCCAGCAAGCGTTGTTGTTTTTCATTAATAAAGCTATCCACAGGAGCGTCGTCCTCTAAAATCATTTGGCTGGTATCTGGATATTCGTGGGAAGCAAGGGTTAGAGTTTCGGTCATAATTACCTCCACTGTGGTTTTTTCTAATTATAGCAATTCGGAGATTTGAAACGGGGAGATTTAAGAAACCGGGTTTTTTTGAAAAACCCGGTTTCTGGCGGGGGAGTTAGTCTCGAACAAGGTTGAAAAAATAATTAAAAAACTTTTTTTACCCGGGTTTCTGGGATACATTTAGATTTAAGAAACCCAGTTTTTTCAAAAAACCGGGTTTCTGGTGGTGGAGTTATTAAAAACCGGGTTTCTAGCGGGGGAGTTAGCCTATTAATTGTTAATTCAAACTGGCGCTGGCAAAAGTAACGTTAAACTTCTCGCACCAAACAACGACGTTAGGGTAATCTTGCCAGTTAATGTTGTTAGGAATGTCGTAAAATTGTTCGCCGCCGAAACTTTGTAAATCTCCGAGTCGAACGTAGTTTTCTTCGGTGTAACTGGAGGGGTTATTTTCTCGGTGCAATAAGAGGCGAACTGCCGGACCTTCCTTAGTAAGAAAATTGTCTGCCAAACGAACTTGGAAAGTATCGCCTTCTCGAATAATTTCCGCAGTGCCCTCCGTATCTTCTCCTGGAGTAATCGTGACAAACTCTCCAGAAGCTACTGCTTGTTCTGTTACTGCTAAAAGAGAAGTATTTGGCAGGGAGGCGACGATGATTTCTTTTGGTAGAAGTTGGGATTTTGAGTCGGGGCAGGTTTGGTTATTCCAGTCGCATTTATAAAGATGTTGCTGCTGCCAACTCAGGGGAATTTCTAATAGGTCGCGGGTGCCCGTGAAGCCTTGTCCGAGAAATAGGAGGAGGGCAAAACAATTTAAGGCGGTGTGAATTTTGCGCCATTTGTTAGAGCGATCGCGATAGATATCTTCGACTATTGCCAGGGAAAAAATTGTCAGCATCGCAGCGATAATGCCGTAATAAAAATGAGAGACCTGCCACTCGTAACCCCGGCGAAAAACTCCGTCTTGAAAACCCAAAATCACCAAACCCATGCCAGTCAAAGTTGCAAAAACTCCCCGCCAGAGTTTCTTTTTTGCTTGGTAGAGAAAAACGAGGGAGGCTATGGTTGCGGCGAACATTAAAACAATGAAAATTGCCTCGATAGTTTTGTCGCTAGAGAAGTCTTTAAAAACTCCTTTGAAATAAATAGAATAAGCGTAGGCAATTAAAACAATTCCTACTACCGAACCTGTGAGCCAATTACCTAATTTGCGATGTTCGGGACCGACGGTTGGGGGAATTTTGGTTTTTTCTTTGGCGGCAGTTTGGAGTCGTCGCTGGCGGGTTTGCCAGGCGGCATTGGCGACGATGCCAATAATAGGAAAAACGACGACTATTGCTAGGAAGGGATGGACTAAGGCAATGATATCTGGTAGCTTCATAATTTTTGGGGAATAGGGAATGGTAAAAACTAATGAGGGTTTATAGGACTGAGGCAAAAAAACCTTTTTCTGTTATTGCCTGCGAGATAGCAATTCTCTTACCGTTAATATTTCGTCGATCTTATGTAAGTTCTGAATTATTAAGTTGCAGGGTTTGAACTTGCCCGACGATCTGTTGAAATATCGGTTCTCGTTCTATATCTGCTAGGGAGAAAATATCGTAGGTTTGAACTTCAGGGAACCAGTCTTGCCGATACCCGGACAACCTCTCACTAAATAAGCGCCTTCGACAATTAAGCCACCACGCAGGATTTCATCTAAACCAGAAGCGCCAGTTGATAAGCGTTGTTGGGACATCTGTTTATTTTTTTTATAAAAGACTATTCAATTCTAGAATAAGAAAGATGTTTCAGCCCGTTGAAGGCTGGTTCTTTATGTCTTTTGGTAGAT
>CAZUCT010000133.1:0-1593 GCA_964619285.1 uncultured bacterium
CTGGCGACTCTTCCACATCGATATTTTCCTCAACTTCTGCCTCTGGTTCATCCTCCAGAACGACATTTTCGACATCTGTTTCCTCAACTTCTGCCTCTGGTTCATCCTCCAGAACGACATTTTCGACATCTATTTCCTCGACTTCTGCCTCTGGTTCATCCTCCAGAACCACATTTTCCTCAACTTTCGCCTCTGGTTCCAGTTCGACATCAACTTCCGAAGAGTCAACTTCTGCCTCTGGCGACTCTTCCACATCGATATTTTCCTCAACTTCCGTTTCTGGTTCATCCTCCAGAACCACATTTTCGACCTCCGTTTCCTCTAGTTCATTCTCCAGAACCACATTTTCCTCAACTTCTGTCTCTGGTTCCACAACCTCCTCACCCATCTCCACCGGGTTATCGAACAAACTCTCCCACGACTCGCTATCAGTTTCCGAGACTACTTCCTCAACCATCTCCTCAACTACCTCCTCAACCTCAACCGCAATTTCCTCACCAACATAAGGTTTCGTATAGGCAACCAACCCCCGACCGATATCGCTATCCCGCCAGTCCTTATCAGCATTCATCACCTCATCCAAACCAACCGCATTTCCCTTAGCCCCGCGAACCTGAAAAACTACATCGTTATAGTCGCGATCGCTACTACCATCCATCCGAATATCTTCCATCACGAAAGTATTCCCCTCGCCATCAAAATCCGCAATTTGTCCCACATGAAAACCATCATCCGGGTTAGCAGTAGTCATCGAAAAAAGCGGACGACTTCCACCACCAATTTGAGGATTATCGAACACCTTTTCCACGCTACCTTTAGGAACCAACATCACCCCAAAAGTATCCCCAGGACGCATTTTAAAACTCTTAACACCCAGATATTCACCACTATTAAAATCTCGTTCGTGAGGCCACTTACCGTTAAAACGCGCCCCCTCAACCTCATCATTAATTACCACATAACCCAGCTCGGAATTACTCAAACTGCGGCGGGCAGCCTCCTTAATAAACTCCGGCGAACCCGCCTCAAATTCCTCCATTCCTTCCAAGCTAAAAATAGCAATTTCTCCCCGATAATAACCCCCATCAGCCAAGAAATCTATTCCTACTTCTCCAGTAGAACCAACAGTAAAAATTCCCGACTCAAATCTTACTGGTTCGGCAGCGGCAATTTCCGACAATTCCTCCGTACTTTCAAGAATTGATAATGCCTCAGCCTGAGATTCCTCCACTGTTTCCGCAACATCTTCTACTTCTAAAACCTCATCATTATTAATATTCCCAACTTCCCCTTCTGGTTCTACTTCTAAAACCTCATCAGTTTCGGAAACTTCTGTTTCCAAATCTGCCGCCACCTCATCATTATTAATATCCCCAACTTCCCCTTCTGGTTCTACTTCTAAAACTTCATCATTTTCGGGAACTTCCGTTTCCAAATCTGCCACAACCTCATCATTATTAATATCCCCAACTTCCCCTTCTACCGCCTCCCCAATTTCCGCAACATCTTCTACTTCTAAAACCTCATCATTTGCCGCCACCTCATCATTATTAATATCCCCAACTTCCCCTTCTACCGCCTCCCCAATTTCCG
>CAZUCT010000133.1:1693-19880 GCA_964619285.1 uncultured bacterium
TGCCGCCACCTCATCATTATTAATATCCCCAACTTCCCCTTCTACCGCCTCCCCAGTTTCCGCAACATCTTCTACTTCTAAAACCTCATCATTTGCCGCCACCTCATCATTATTAATATCCCCAACTTCCCCTTCTGGTTCTACTTCTAAAACTTCATCATTTTCGGGAACTTCCGTTTCCAAATCTGCCACAACCTCATCATTATTAATATCCCCAACTTCCCCTTCTACCGCCTCCCCAGTTTCCGCAACATCTTCTACTTCTAAAACCTCATCATTTGCCACAACCTCATCATTATTAATATCCCCAACTTCCCCTTCTGCCACCGTCGCTTCTGGCAGCTCTTCAACCTCGTTATTCTCAACAACATTCGTATTGACTAAATCATCAAGCTCAGAACCATTCTCCCCTTCTGCCGCCTCCTCAATATCCGTAAAAAACTCTATATTTTCAAACTCGCCATCCGAAACCTCCACATCATCGAGCTCTGGGGCAGTTTCCGTATCCTCAACAAAAGGAATCTCTTCCAATTCCTCAACATCTCCCACTTCAGCAGTATCGGCAACATCTGCCACCTCCGCTGGTGGTACTTCTATTTCTTCCAACTCAGTCTCGTCGATATCAATATCTACCAAAACCACATCCGAAGAATCGTCGCTGCCATCCACCAGACCGCTAGGCGTCAAAATGGGCTCTAGAATAAAACTGTCTGGGGACTCGTCCGAGGGGACCGGAGACTTTTGGCCTTTACGAGATTGGCCCTTGCCAAAGAAATTCCAGAATTGGGACATGATGAATTACACCCGAATCTAAATGGACAGAAGTACCGAAAGCGTTTTTTCAGCCTTCTATTATTTCTATTGGGTAGGAGTTGCCGTTTTTTACGCCGAGTTTCCGTTTTTGTAACAAAACTTTACAATTGCCGAAAAAGGCCCCAATGCCGAGTATAATGACCTAAAAGGGAAGTGCCAGTCGGGTCAAGGTTCCCACACGGGAAACTCAATTGTTAATTGTTAATCATTAATTGATATTACCTATTAAAATGAATCAAAATAACACAGACTTTAACTACGAAGAAACCGTAGCCAACATCGAAACAATTATCGAAGAAATAGAAGGAGGCGAATTGACTTTAGCAGAAGTATTCGATCGCTTCTCTCTAGCAGCAACAGATTTAAAAAAATGCGAAGCCTTTCTCGCTAAAGGACAACAAGAAATGAACTTAGCGATCGAAACTCTGGAAGATGAATTTTAAATGTTAATTGTTAAATGTTAATTATCCCGCACTTAACCAACTTATTAACCATCGCCTCAATATGAACCCACCACTTAGTACCGCCAGACCACATTCGCGAGGGTAAATGTCCGATAGGAGCTGAAAATTTGAACTGGAAGCCGTCGGCGGGATGATGAGTATTGTAAGTTTGCCAGCCGACTCTTTCGCACAGTTGTCCGTAATCTTTTTTAACCCGTTGATAAATCTTAGCTTGAACGCTAAAGCCAAATCGCCCGCCGCTATACTTTAACCAGAGGCGATCGATAGTTTGCAAGTCGCGACAACTGAGGCGATCGATATCGTCAGCAAATAAATAACTCTTTCTGCTCTTCCCCGCCGTCAAAGACAACACTACCCAAGTTTCCAGGTCCGCCTCCTTCCAGCTTCGGGTTGCCAGAAGATATTGTAAATTAGTATAATCTATTCCCTTAGCTGAAGCTAGCTCGTTACTGGCAGGCTGGGGCGCTAACCCGGGTATAATTCTGCTTATCATTGCCCGAGGTGCAGAAGTAAGATTACAACTATTGTTTTTTGTGTTAGTCTTAATTTTTATAGTATCTTTAGCAGATTTAGCGACAACAGGTTTGGGCGGTTTCATCGCTGCTAGCACTTGGTCTGCCGACTGGAAGCGATCGCTCGTCGAATGTGCCAATAACTTATCTAAAATCCGTTCCAGGCGATCGCTCGTACTCCCACCGCCAGGCAAAAAATCCCGCCACGCCCAGCGATCGTTAGCCAAATCATACATATCCCACGGAGGCACGTCAGTTAACAAATAGATACAAGTAACCCCCAAACTAAACAAATCACTAGCAGGCAAAACCTTCCCCCGAGTTTGTTCTGGAGCCATATATTCAGCGCTACCGATAATAGTACCAGTTTGAAAAATAGCGCTACCCGTCAGCAACTTAGCCACCCCAAAATCAATTAAAACTATTTCACCAGTTTTTCCCGTATATTTCTCTTTTCCCTGACTTTCATCGAAGTTTTTAATATAACTAAAAGGTTCCGTAGTGCGACGCATGATATTGACTGGTTTAATATCCCGATGGATAATCTGATGTTGGTGAACGAACTTCAACACCGGCAGCAACTCCCGCAACAGTTGCCAAATTTGGTTCTCAGTAAACGTTCCTTTTTTCTGAAGCTCCTCCTTCAAAGTCATTCCCTCAATATATTCTTGTACCAGATAGCTTTGGCCGCTATCTTGAAAATAGGCCAAAAGTTGGGGAATTTGGGGATGTTGGCCCAGACGATCCAGACGTTGCGCCTCCTGGCGAAATAATCTGAGGGCATTTTGAGTGCTTTCCGCGCTTTGGCCTTGAAAAGAAAATTGTTTGATAACGCAGGGAGGTTTCGACGGCAATTGCTCGTCCACCGCCAAAAAAGTTCGGCCAAACCCGCCTCGCCCGATCGCCTTTATGGCCCGATACCGCTGTTGCAGCAGTAGGCCCCAGCCGCAACTCTGACATTGTTTGGCTATCTTCGAGTTTTGAGGATTGTGGCACCCGGGATTGAGACAGTAGGTCATAAGTAGGCAAGAGGCAAGAGGCAAAAGACAAAAGTTAGCAGTTTCTTGTAGGTAGGGCGCCCGCGAACCTTCACCCAACAGTCGGTATCTGATTAAATTGCAAGTCCCTTAGCCCAAAATTGCAGGAGATGGCCAGCCCTCTTGGTGGGCCAACTTAGATTTTAGATCTAGATTTTAGAAAATTGGCAATTTCGGCAATATTTTTACTACAATTCTAGACCGATCTGAAAAATTGTTGCTATAGTAATAAAGAGTACGGCGAGCGTAGCCAAGTGGTTAAGGCATCGGGTTGTGGTCCCGACACTCGTGGGTTCGAGTCCCATCGTTCGCCCTTATTTAAAAAACTAATTTGAAACACTAAGGACTTGCGTAGTAATAAGGTACCGACTTGTTGGGTTGCGTTTCACTCCACCCAACCTACGATTTTCCTACGATTTTCCTTCATCTGGTAGTTTATTTTTGCGCGACTCCTAAAGGGACTTGCAATTTAATAAAATACCCATGTGTTGGGTTCCGTTACACGAGCGCCCAACCTACGACTGGTACTCTATTTTTGATCGAGTCCCAAACTGCTTTGATTTAATGGCAGCAACTATGGCCGGTATGAGGCTATCTGGAGCAGTTTCGTGCTGCTCGTTCTGGCCAAAGCAAGAATTTTAAAAGGGTCTAGGTCAGAATCAGGAAGCGATCGAGCAATTTTCTGACTTTTGTATTTTACATATAATCTTTTTTTTCTGCACGAGAGCGACACTTTTCGAGATAAGCGCGGGCGGTCCGATCGCTGGAATTTATTTTTATACAATTCTCAAACATAAATATAGCTTCTTCAATATTTTCTTGATAGTAATTAAGCAGAGCTGATTCAAAAATTGGCTTAGTTTCTAATTTGGCTTGTTTTTGGTCGGGAGGATCCGCTTCAAACACTTCAAATACCGATACCTTTTCCTCTTTTCCCCGAACTTGCACCCGAGCAATCCAGCGCAGGGCATACTTGATGGGTTCGTCGAGGCGAGACAAAGTGTGATGGGAAATCAGAAGGGGAGCATTGTAGATTTTTGTCAACTGTTGGAGGCGGGAACCGAGATTAACCGTATCGCCGATGACGGTAGTATCCATGCGGGATTTACCCCCAACAGTTCCTAGCACTAACTCTCCCGTATTGATGCCGATACCAATTTCCACGGGTTGGGGATCGCATTGGTTTCGATGGAGATTGTATTCGGCGAGAATTTGCAACATAGTTACGGCTGCATTCACCGCACTATCCGCACTGGTTTCAAACAAAGCCATAATTTCATCGCCAATAAATTTATCAATAAAACCGCCATTCCCAATAATAGCCGGTTCCATCTGTTGGAGATAGCCGTTGATAAACTTAAAGATACTTTCGGGAGGCATCTGTTCCGAACGGCTGGTGAAACCGCGAATATCGGCAAAGAGAACCGACATATTTTTCTCAACCGACTCCCCTAGTTCGATCTCCTTGATACTTTTGCAGGCCAAAGAGCGCAAAAATTGTTGAGGAACAAAGCGGGAAAAGGCTTCGTTGAGTTGGAATAATTCTTCGGTAAACTTTTGTCGTTCGACTTCAGCTTTTTTGCGATCGCTAATATCTCGACCCTCTACAATCAAATGTTCTACCTGACCGCTCTCGTCAATAATCGGCTTAATCGAAAAATCAATGGTAGCAGTTCTATTCCCCGCACCTAATACATCTACTTCATAGCGAATAAATCTACCTTTAACTGCATCAGCAATAGCCGCTTGCAACACTACTTGAGTTTCCTCCGAACTCGTCCACCAGTGGCACTGCCAAAAAGGTTTTCCTACCACATCTTCTAACTGCAACCCGCCAAAATTAAGGGCGGTTTGGTTCACTTCTACAAGAATACCTTCGGGATCTAGCATTCCCGTAAATTGAAAAGTTTGATTAAAAATTGCCCGAAACTTACGTTCGCTCGCAGCCAGCAATTGAACCGACTTAGCTAACTCCTGATTCAAAAGCTGACATTGGAGGTTTTGTTCCGATATCTGTTTGTTTTGAAAATAACTATTTAAAGCTTCTTTAACCGTCAAACTCAAATCTTGAGAATCCCACGGTTTAGCGATATAACGATATAATTTAGCATACTTAATCGCCCTACCAACAGCTTCAAGATCCGCTTGACCGGTTAGTAGAATTTTCAGGGTGTTGGGAGAAAGTTCGCGAACGCATTTTAATAGTTCGTCTCCTTTCATCTTGGGCATAATCTGGTCGGAAATAATTAAAGGAATTTCATACTCATCCTCCAGCAATTCTTCAAGGAGTTCTAATGCCTCTTCCCCCTCTTCAGCAATTTCTATGAGATAATCGTTACCCATCGCCTCTTGAAGTTCGGCTCTGAGGCTTTTGAGTACGTTTCTCTCATCATCAACGCAAATAATTACCGGTTTTTTGTCGTTCATTTGTCTTTTTTATTCAGTAGTAGATCGTAAGTATTAAGTTTAGTCCAGTTAGGGAAAAGCAAAAAAGACGCTAGTGTAAATTACCGCTTATGACCTACTAATATCAATTTCATTTGAGTTAGTTTAAACCCGATTTAATAGTTTCCACTAACTCAGTTTCAGACCAAGGCTTAAACAAGCAGCAATGGAGGTTAGCTTTTTCTTTCGCTCGTTGAATTGCTGCTTCATTGGCTTGACCTGTTAGCAAAATTTTAATCACCTTGGGGAATTGCTGATGAACTTTAATCAAAAACTCGTCCCCCTTCATACCGGGCATCAACCAATCCGAGACAATCACAATAATACTCGCACCCTCCTCAGTCAGTTCATCAATGAGTTCTAAAGCATCCTCTCCATCTTCGGCTAGTTCATAATTGTAGGCATTGCCAAACGCTCCCATGAGTTCCGCCCTGAGACTCTGCAAGATAATTTGTTCGTCATCAACACATAAAATAACAGGTTTAGTCATTTGTCTTTCCTCCTTAGTCATTTAGTATCTTAGAAACCCGGTTTTTTGGAAAAACCGGGTTTCTGGTTTTTTGGAAAAACCGGGTTTCTGGTTTTTTGGAAAAACCGGGTTTCTGGTTTTTTGAAAAAACCGGGTTTCTTAACGGGCTCTCTGGTAAAGCCTTACCATTAATCATCAGACTCCAGTGGAATAAAAACATTAAAAGTCGTCCGACCGGGTTGGCTTTCTACAGTAATTTTACCAGAATGTTTGTCAATAATTTTCTTGACAATATCCAGTCCCAAGCCACTCCCTTCTCCTGAAGGTTTAGTGGTAAAAAATGGCTGAAATATTTTGTCTTTAATTTCTGCGGGAATGCCGCAGCCGCTATCGCTAATGCTAATCTTAGCCTCCTGGTCAACTTGAGTAACATCAATCGTTAACGTTCCTTTATTATTCATTGCTTGTAAAGCATTATGAACTAAGTTAGTCCACACCTGATTCAGTTCGTCGGGATAACAGGGTATGGGGGGAATGTCAGTATAGTTTTTTACGATCTCCACTCCATGTTTGAGTTGATTTTGATAGAGGGTTAAAACAGTTTCAATTCCATCGGTTAAGCTGGCTATTGTCTTTGCTCCCGAATAGTCATATCGGGCATAAGTTTTCAAAGCAAACACCACTTTTGAGGCTCGGTCTGTGGAGGTATTAATCGTCGCGGTGCCTCGTTTTAGTTCTGACAGTTTGTAGGCAATTTCTAAGATTTGAAAACCATCCGGTCTTTTTAGCAGAGGCACAAAAGCATCAATTTCGTCAGCAATTCCCGCGATCGCCAGCCTCTCAGCAATCAGCTCCGCATCATCAATTTGATAATTTTCTAGTTCCCGTCTTAAGGCTCTTTTCAATTTCCGCTCCTCTTTAGTAGATAAAGTCGATTGATGTTGCAGGGAGCGTCGCAGTAAGGATAAGAAAATTGTCGATTCCTCTGTTGAGAGCGATTGAAATAGTCCCGGTAACTGTTCTAGGGTTTGGTTTAAGAATTTAGCCATATTCCCCGCCGAGGAGCGAATCGCACCTAAAGGAGTATTGATTTCATGGGCAACTCCGGCAATCAGTTGTCCTAATGCCGCCATTTTTTCTTTTTGGATGAGTTCGTCTTGAGTTGTTTTCAGTTCTTCGAGGGTCTTGGTTAATTCTTGAGTGCGTTCGGCAACCTGATTTTCTAAGGTTCGATTATATTCAGTTATTAACTTTTCCGCTTGTTTGCGCTCGGTAATATCTTGAAAGGCAGCGATCGCATAAACAACTTTACCATTTTCATCAAAAATTGGCGTGCTGGAAACTTCTAAGGGAAGAATCTTATCCGGTTGATGAAGTTCTAAATCATCAACTTTTACTGTTTCACCTGCTAACGAACGCACAACTGGCAGTCGATCGTTGGGATACAACTCCTGAGTTTCGGCAAGATAAATTTTATAAGCTTCTGCTAATTCTTCAGTTTTAGCTTCCGGTGCTATATTCAGACCCAGTAATTCTTGCGATTTCTGATTGGCATAGTGTAGTTCTCCTGTGGGAGTATGGACAGATACACCGATTGGCATTGCTTCTAGGTATTGAGTTAAACGCCGTTCGCTTTCTTTCACTTCGGTGTAAAGTTTAGCGTTGCTAATGGCGATCGCTGCTTGTCCCGATAAAATTTTGATAATTTCCACTCGCTCTGGAGTAAAAACTCTCGTAGCTAAATTATTCTCTAAATAAGTAAGTCCGATTAGTTTTCCTTGGTTAATTAAGGGAACGCAAGCAACGGACCTGACATTAAATTCTTTAATATAACCCTCGTGGGTATAGTTGCCTTGATTGAGAGCATCATTTAAAACTACGCTTTCTTCAGTTCGCATAACGTAGTTAATAATAGCTGAGGATAGCAGAGGCATTTCTCCATCGGGATAGACAAATTCCATGGGCATAGCTTGTAAAACAGTGGTTTCACCATCCGCCCAAGCCTCCGCTTCTATTAATAATTCTCCATTATTTTCTAAGATTAAAAATCCAGATTGTGCCCCTGTGGTTTCAAGGAGAATAGTAATTAATTTAGCAAGCAGCTTATCTAGTAATATTTCTCCTGATATAGTTTGAGAAGCTTTAATTACAGCGTTTAAATCTAGAATATTACCAGCCTTATTTGTAGAAATACTGGTAGTTTTTAGGGTATCTAAATTTTGGGGGATAGTGGTTGGAGATGATGATAAATAAGGATATTGACTATTAAGCTCCTCGACTTTACCCATGGCTCCCCAACAAAGATAATGATAAGAAGCTTCTTGTAAATAAATCTTGGCAATATTTTCTTTGCCTTTTCCTAAATAAAATCGTGCTGCAAGTTCGTTAGCAAAGGCTAAATTCTGCATATAGCCATTATCGCGAGCAGATGCGATCGCTTCGTCGTATAAATCAATTGCCTCATAACCCGCCTCAGTAATTCGAGCTATTTCTGCCTGAATTAGTTTATATTTATGAAGATAATTTTCAGGACAATGGTCTGCTAAATGTTTAAATTTACGACAATTTTTATCTAAAATTGACAAATATTTTTTTTGAATTTGGTTATCAACTAAATGATAAACATTGGCAAGGGCAATACTTTGATGGAAATAAAACACTGGATTGATAAAGATTCCTTGAGCACCTTCAATATATTTTTCTGCTTCTCTGGCGTATTCTACTGCTTTTTGAAACTTACCATACCAATTAGCTAAAGCTAATTTATAAATATAGACAACAAAAACTGTTAATAAATCATTAGACTTTAAGCCAAATTCTAAAACTTGTTTATCGTCAACCCATTCTCCAACAAACCGATCCGGCTCTTTTGCCCCTTTAGTTAGATTAACAATTGCTTCCCTGGCAATGAAATGATAATTGAGCATATTTCGATCGATTTTACTTAGAGACGGGATAATGTTTTCAATTATTTCTGCGGTTTGTTTTAGAGATTCATCTCCAAAGAAAGATTGAAACATAAAATTAATGCTGCAATAACCAGCCCATTGATAAGAGCCATTATCAATTCCACTATTAAAACCTTTTAATAAATGGGGCTTACACTTACTAATATGTTCTTTATAAACCAACATTAGTCCTCCCCACATATCTAAAAGATTTGCTTCCATTTCCTTAGTCTGAAATTCCTCATGTAACTTCAAAGATAATTCACCCATTGCACAACCTTTTTCTACTTCTCCATAGCAAAATACTAAGCTAAAGCCATAAAGCATATAACCCACTACAGAAACAGAAGAGTTACCATATTGAATTGACAGTTGAATAATCTTCATTGCACATATATGCATTGCTTGAGAGCCAAGAAAATAGTTAATAGGCCAAACTTCTTTTAAAATACGCTGTGCCATTAATTTTTCTGGGTCTTTCATTGGAGGTAATTGGGTTAAACTCAAGAAATTAAATTCTTCTCGATCGCCTTGAGAAATCATTACCTCATCAATCATTGCTTTAGTACGATTTAACTCGTTTAAAAGATATTCTGCATCGGGATAGGGAGTAAAATCAATATCTAAAAGTTTTAAGGTTTCTAAACCCACTTCATAAGCTGATTCTAACTCATTTTTCATGCGATAGCAGATAATTTTATACTCGTTCAGACGACAGCGATCTAAAATGGTTTTTATCTGAGTATCAGTTTGCTCTAAAATTTCTAATCCCGCTTCATTATTACCATTAAGATATTCTGCTTCTCCTGTTTGTAAATGAAGGTTGAGGGTTAAATCGTAATCTTCTTGCCAACTGTTTTCGGGTAAAAATTTCAGCCCCATTTTCAGGAGTTTTAAGGCTGTTTCAAAAGCAGAAGATAATTTAGCTTTAGCAGCAGCCCGCTGATTTAATTTGGCTAATTTGTACCTTTCAGTGACATCTGTTATTAAAGATTCACCGATATTAAGATGATTGACTACATCAAATAAATTTTCTTCTAACTCGGTTTTTTCTAAATTTTCGAGGAGCAATCTTCCTAATTGTAAATGAACTTGTGGTTTATCTTCTTCAGGAATGAGACAATAAGCACCTTGTTGCACGCGATCGTGTAAAAATTTATAATCTTGAATTAAAAGTTCGCTATCTAATTCTGATTTAGGTAAAATTAATTCCGATTGAATTGCTATTATTAGAGCTGGGAAAACTTCTTCCTTCGATTGTTGGCAAATAATAGAGATTGCGTGTAAATCAAAAGATGCGCCAATACAAGCCGCTAAACGCAAAACTTTCTGCGTGGATTCTGGTAGTTTTTTCAACTTACCAATCATTAATTCTACTACATTGTCGGTAATATTTTGAGACTGAATTTTCTTCAGATCCCATTTCCAAAAACCGTCTTGACTTTCCCCTTTAATAAGAGAGGATTGAGGGAAGTGAAATGCGATTAAATTTTCTGAGTGCAATGTTTTGAGAAACTGATTAGCAAAAAAAGGATTACCTCCCGTTTTTTGTTTCACCAATTCTGCTAAAGGTTTTACTTCCTCGGTATTACTCAATAAAGTATCAACAATAAGTTGACTGATAGAATCCAATTCTAAAGGTGCCAAAGTAATAGTATTAACGATCGCTCCCTTTTTCTTCAATTCTTCAACTGTAATAATAAAGGGATGAGTCTTGCTCACTTCATTATCTCGATAAGCTCCAATGAGAAATAAATATTCTGTTTTCTCATCCATCAGGATGACTTCCATTAACTTAAGAGTCCCTGAGTCTGCCCACTGTAAATCATCAAGAAAAATCACTAAAGGATGCTCTTTTGTACAAAATGCACTAATAAATTTACTAAAAACACGATTAAAACGATTTTGTACCTCCGTTGGTGGTAACTCGGGCACAGATGGTTGTTTGCCGATAATTAATTCTACTTCTGGAATAACATCAACAATCACTTGTCCGTTGCGATCGACCGCAGCTAAGAGTTTTTCTTTCCATTGAGCTAATTTTTCTTTACTTTCTGTTAATAGTTGTTGAATTAATCCTTTAAATGCACTGACAATCGCTGAATAAGGTATATTTCTTTGATACCGATCGAATTTTCCTTCTGTAAAATAGCCCCTCAATCGAGTATTAGGTTTATGAATTTCTGCCACTAAAGATGATTTCCCAATACCAGAATAACCTGCTACTAACATCATCTCGATTTGGGATTGAGGATTGTCTGCTACTCTATCAAATGCTTGTAATAAAGTTTCAACTTCCACCTCTCTTCCATAAAGTTTTTGAGGTATGTTAAACTTCTTTGAAATATCATGTTTTCCTAAAGTAAATTCGCTATTTTCTCCTGTTTCTTCTAGTTGGTTTAAACATTCTTGTAAATCTCTTTCTATTCCATAAGCACTTTGATATCTATCTTCGGCATTTTTCTCCATCAATTTCATTACAATATTTGATATGGCTTTTGGTATTTTCCCATTTACTTGGTATGGCGCTTTTGGTATTTTAGCAATATGACAATGAACTAATTCTAGAGCATCTGTTGTCTCATAAGGCAGTTTTCCTGTGAGTAATTCGTAGAAACTAACGCCCAAAGAATAAAAATCCGTGCGATAATCCAAAGTCCGGTTCATCCGTCCCGTTTGCTCTGGGGACATATAGGCTAACGTGCCTTCTAGCACATCTGGATTTTTCAGAATCGGATTTTCGCTAGTTAATTTAGTAGAGATACCAAAGTCAATAATTTTTAGTTGTCCGGTTTCCGGGTTGAAAACGATATTAGCCGGGTTAATATCTTTGTGGATAACGTTATGGCTGTGAATTTGTCCTAAAGTTTCAGTAGTTTTAATCGCAATTTTGAGAAATTGTGGTAAAGAAAATTGATTAATTTTCCCGTCATTGTTTTGGAACAATTGCTTTAAAGATGATGCCCCAAAATCTTCTAAGATAATCACCAGAGTCCTTTGATAAGGTTGGATATTATATGCTTTAACCACCCCATCAAGATTCAGGTTGCAGGTAATTTCATATTCCTGTTTATAGCGGGTTAGTTCTTTGGGACTGGGATAGTCTCCTTTGAGGATTTTGAGAATAACAGCTTGGTTATCCTCTTTTCGGCTAGCTCGATAGACTAAAGAATTAGCGCTTTCGTAGATTTGTGTTAGAGTTTCGTATCCGGGGATCATAAATCGTTCTTAAAATAGAGGATATAAACGGGAGCACGTCACCTTTGAAGGGAACCAACAAGTTATCGCTTTAGGCAAGAGGCAAGAGCTCATGTGGCAAGAGATAAGAAAGTTTTTAGGCTTAAAAAACTATTTTTGCAAAACTGACGTGCTCCCGATATAAACAGATTCAATGCACCCCAGATTTTTCAGAATAAGGGACTAAGATAAACTTCATTTGACCATTAGCCCGGTCAAACAATTTAAACCCACCTTATTTTAGCATTAACAACTGGAGCTTTTTTCCTGGGAAGATTCTCAAATCATTAGAGTTGACAGCAACGAGCTTAGTTGGTTCTGGGCCATGTTGGGCGCGACTAAGGGGGTTCCCACGCCTCATTGATTTGGCCAAGGGTGTCTTTTGACAATGGTGGGCCACATTCTGTTGCCAATTAAAAATGCCATTGCCAACGCAAAGCTCCAGGCTTTCAATGCCCACTGTCCCTGATTTTTTCCCCGGGTTCGGTGGGTTTTAGATTTTAGATGAAGCGAACGGGCAAACCGGTCTTTTTGACTAATTTGAGCCCGGGTTGTATCTTGAGCGATCGCACCCGATGTAGTTACGACTCCAGTGGAATAAAAACATTGAAAGTCGTCAGACCGGGTTGGCTTTCTACAGTAATCTTACCAGAATGTTTGTCAATAATTTTATTAATAATATCCAGTCCCAAACCACTACCTTCCCCAGCCGGTTTAGTAGTAAAAAATGGCTCAAATATTTTTTCTTTGATTTCTGCGGGTATCCCACAACCGCTATCGGTAATGCTAATCTTAGCCTGCCCTTCGACTTGAGTAACATCAATCGTTAACGTTCCTTTATTATTCATTGCTTGTAAAGCATTATGAACTAAGTTAGTCCACACCTGATTCAGTTCGTCGGGATAACAGGGTATGGGGGGAATGTCAGTATAGTTTTTGATGACCTCAACTCCATCCTTGAGTTGATTTTGATAGAGGGTTAAAACAGTTTCAATCCCCTCGGTTAGGTTGGCTATTGTCTTTTCTCCCGAATGGTCGTAACGGGCATAGCTTTTCAGAGCAAACACTACTTTTGAGGCTCGATCTGTAGAAGTATTAATCCTAGCGGTGCCTCGTTTTAGTTCCGACAGTTTATAGGCGATTTCTAAGATTTGAAAACTGTCGGGTCTTTTTAGCAGAGGTACAAAGGCATCAATTTCATCAAAAATTTCCATGAGCGCTAGTCTCTGAGCAATAGTATCGGTATCATCAATTTCATAATTTTCTAGTTCGCCTCTTAAAGCTTTTTTCAATTTACGCTTTTCCTTAGTAGAAAAGGTTGATTGGTATTGCAGGGACCGTTGCAGTAAGGCTGAGAAAATTTTCGACTCTTCTGTTGAGAGAGATTGAAATAGTCGCGGTAACTGTTCTAGGATTTGTTCTAAGAATTTGCCAATAATTTCCGCAGAAGAGCGGATCGCCCCTAAAGGAGTATTAATTTCGTGAGCAATCCCGGCAATAAGTTGTCCTAATGCTGCCATTTTTTCTTTTTGGATGAGTTCGTCTTGAGTAGTTTTGAGATCTTCAAGAGTCTTGGTTAATTCTTGAGTGCGTTCGGCAACTTTTTGTTCGAGGTTGTTGTAGAGTCGAGCATTATCAATGGCGATCGCTGCTTGCCCAGATAAGAGTTGTATTATGTTAAATCGCTCTGGGGTAAAAGCACCGGTAGTCAGATTATTTTCTAGATAAACAATACCGCTGAGTTGACCTTGATTAATCAGTGGCGCACACAAAATAGATTTAGTCTGATTCGCTTTGATATAAGGGTCATTAGTAAATCTGCCTTCCTTCGCAGCATCATTATTCACCACTGTTTTTTGGGTGCGAGTGACATAGTTAATTAGCGATCTAGGTAAATTTTGGTCAATGAGGATAGACTGCAACACCGAGACGCGATCGCCATCCACATTACCAGAAGCTTCAATTACCCATTCTCCGGCTTTCTCCCAAATGAGAAAGCCTGTTTGCGCTCCAGCATTTTCAATGAGGATTTTCATCAAGTTAGCGAGTAACTTATCCAGCATAATTTCCCCAGAAATGGCTTGAGATGCTTTCATTACAGTAGCTAAATCTAACGCTTCACCTGACTGACTGCCATTTGTGGACTTGATAGTTGTTGCGGAAGTGAAAGTAACGTTTGTGGTAGTCGATGATTTAGGTAGTAACTGTGGGTATTTTGTTTCCAAATCCTTGACCTTAGCTGTGGCTCCCCAGCGATGATAGTAGTAAGTTGCCTCCTGAAGATGGATTTGGGCAAATTTCTCTTTTCCTTGCTCTAAATAAAACTTGGCTGCGAGTTCATTTGCCAACCCTTCATCATTAATAAAGTTATTTTCCTTGGCAAGTTCAATAGCAAGATCGTAATGCTCAATTGCTTCGTACTTTGAACCGTTAACTCGGCATTTTTCTGCTTCAACCAAATGAAATTTATGTAGATAATTGGTCGGGGCGTATTCTGCCCATGCTTTTATTTTTTCTTGATTGGCTGCTACCTTTTCTAGGATGGTTTGTTGTTCCTCCTTTGGACGAGTGTGATAGAGGGCTAGGCGAGTCAAGGAATCATAGACAAAGAAAACATGAAACATGAGGGTTGCCGCTGCCCCATCTAAATACTGTTCGGCCTGGATGGCTTGCTCCATGGCCTGTTCGTACTGACCAAAAAGATAGCAAAGGTGCAAGCTATTAGCAGAGACGCAATAGACAGCAAAAAGATCGTTCGCCTGGATATGCAGCGGTAACATCTCGTCTTCGTTGTAAGCCTCACCGGTTAACTGCCAGGGATTTTCCTGGTTATTGCATCCCAATAAATTCAAAATGACTTGGTGATAAATTTGGGCGTAATTCAGATAGGTCTGCTGTTTCAGTTTCACTAGAGCCTCGCCGTAGGCAGCCACCTTAGGCTCTAGCCGTTCCAAGTTTTTGCCACTGAAGATGGAATGGAGGGCGGTTAGATAGGCACAATTGGCCGCATATTCCAGCTCCCCCGTTTCTAGACCACTTTGATAGGCAATCTGAAAAGGTTCGATCGATTTATGGAGCTGGTCTCGCCAAATGCCGATCGACCCATGAAACACAATAGAGACCCTAGCTTGGAGTTGTTTAGCCTGGAAACGTTCCACAAGTTTGAGGGCCAATTGACCGAATTGATAGCCCTTCTCAATATCGCCCAACACTCCACAGAGAAGCAGCCCCAAAAAGGCATAGGCAACAGCAGAGAGGGGAGCATTGCCATAGTGCAACGATAAATTAACCTGTTTAAACACCAACAGAGGCAGCAGAGTAGAAGCCGTGGTATAGCTGGCAGTGAAGATGCTACTAGCGATCGCCATTGCTGCTAATTTATAGGAATCGCTCATTTGAGGCAGCTCGATTAAATCTTCAATGGGTCGATCTGCCAAATTGGAGAGTGTTTCTTCTAGTCCTTGTTGAATATCTGTAGGAGTTGGAGATTCTGGAAAACTAATACCCAAAAGCTCTAGTACTTGCAGTCCTGTTTGTACAGCTTCCAAGAGTTTGTTCTGGGTAATGCAAGAGAGAATTTTAATTTCATAGACTTTCAGTTTGTCAAGGATTGTTTTCCCTTGTTGCAAGACGACAGTAGCAGATTGTTTCATTCCTTCAAGATCGCCATTAAGGTATAGCGCTTCCGCGACACGGGAGTAGAGTTCAAGGGTTAGAGGGTATTGTGTTTCCCAAGCATTTGCTGGCAAAAGTTCGATGCCTGTATTCAAATACTGAACTGCTGCTGCATAAGCTGTGGCAGAGATTGCTTTGCAACCTGCGGTTAAATTGAGTTGAGCAACTTGCTCTCGTTCGCCTGGTTGAGCGATTAATTTCTGACCTAAGTTAAGACGGTCGACAATCTCGAAAACCTTTTCTACTAGCGCTTCAGATGGAGTATTTTGCCACAAATATCGACCAATTTGGAGGTGAATCGCTTTTTTGCGCTCCTCGTCAATCAAAACATAAACTGCTTGTTGAATGCGGTCATGCTGGAATTTATAATTTTGAATTAAGAGTTGTTCATCTAATTCTGATAGGGGCAGGATTAACCCTGACTGAACGGCTACCATCAGGTCGCTAGAAATGTCGGAGCTTGATTTTTCACAAATAATAGAGATTGTGTTTAAATCGAATTCTGACCCTATACAAGCTGCTAACTGTAAAACCTGCTGAGTAGATTCTGGCAGTTTCTTAACTTTGCCAATCATCAACTCTACTACATTCTCAGTTATGTCTTTTTCTTCAATTTGGGCAATATCCCACAGCCAAATGTAGCGCTCTAAATCAAATATTAGTAATTTTTCGGCGTACAGAATTTTGAGAAATTCATTAACAAAAAAAGGATTACCCTCAGTTTTTTTTACTACCAATTCAGCCAAAGATTTGACCGAGGCAAGATTGCCGCCGTGCAATGTATCAGCAATCAGTTGACTAATCGGTTCTAGCCCTAAAGGTGTTAAAGTGATTTGATTAATTGTTGCTCCTTCTTTTCTTAAACTATCAACAGTCATCAGGAAAGTATGAGTTGGTCTGACTTCATTATCCCGATACGCCCCCATTAAAAATAAATACTGGCTATCGCTATCTGTCATCATCAGTTTGATTAACTGGAGGGTTGCCGAGTCTGCCCACTGCAAATCGTCGAGAAAGATAACTAAAGGATGCTCTTTGCTACAAAATGCTCGGATGAAGTTTTGAAAGACTAAATTAAAGCGATTTTGGGACTCAGTTGGCACTAATTCAGGCACAGATTGCTGTTTACCAATAATTAATTCTACTTCTGGTATGACATCAATAATTACCTGCCCATTACTACCAACAGCGGCTAACAGTTTTTCTCGCCATTGGCTTAATTGCGCCTCACTTTCGGTTAACAGTTGCTGAATTAATTCCTTAAAAGCACCGACCATAGCCGAGTAAGGAATATTGCGCTGAAACTGGTCAAATTTACCCGAGATAAAATAACCCCGTTTTTCGGTAATGGGTTTATAAATTTCTGCCACTAATGCTGATTTACCAATACCGGAATAACCCGCCACTAGCATCATCTCAACTTTTGATTGAGAATTGTCTGCTACTCTATTAAATGCCTGTAATAATATTTCTACTTCCTCTTCCCGTCCATAGAGTTTTTGCGGAATTTGAAACTTATCAGAAAGATCGTGTTTTCCTAAAAAAAACTCTGTAATTTCTCCTTTTTCCTGTAACTGATTCAGACATGATTCTAAATCGCCTTGAATTCCATAAGCACTTTGATAGCGTTCCTCGGCTGTTTTTGCCATCAGTTTCATCGCGATATCTGATAAGGCTTTAGGTATTTCGCGATCTACTTCATGGGGCGATATCGGCAATTTGGCAAGATGACAATGGACTAATTCCAGAGCGTCTGTGGTTTCATAAGGCAGTTTTCCTGTTAGTAATTCGTAGAAAGTAACGCCCAAAGAGTAAAAATCCGTGCGATAATCTAAAGCCCGATTCATCCGTCCCGTTTGCTCTGGGGACATATAGGCTAAAGTGCCTTCTAAAACATCTGGATTTTTTAAGGTCGGATTTTCGCTAGTTAATTTCGTAGAGATGCCAAAGTCAATAATTTTTAGTTGTTCGGTTTCTGGGTTAAAGATGATATTAGCCGGGTTAATATCTTTGTGGATAACGTTATGGCTGTGAATTTGTCCTAAAATTTCCGTAGTTTTAATCGCAACGTTGAGAAATTGTGGTAAAGACAATTTATTAATTGTCCCGTCATTGTTTTGGAACAACTGCTTTAAAGATGATGCCCCAAAATCTTCTAAAATAATAGCAAAAGTTCTTTGATAGGGCTGGATGTTATATGCTTTAACGACCCCATCAAGATTCAGGTTGCGGGTAATTTCGTATTGCTGCTTGTAACGGGTGAGTTCTTTTGGACTGGGATAATCTTCTTTGAGGATTTTGATAACAACTGTTTGGTTATCCTCTTTTCGATTAGCTCGATAGACTAAAGAATTAGCGCTTTCATAGATTTGTGCTAAGATTTCGTATCCTGGAAATTGGAGCATAAGTCGTAGTTAAAATAGAAGATATAGACAGATTCGACGCACCTCAGATTTTTCAGAAAAAGGGACTAAGATAGACTCCATTTTACTATAGCGCGGCCAAACAGTTTAAAGCCTCCGTATTTCAGCACTAAGGACTTGCGTAGTAATAAGGTACCGACTTGTTGGGTTGCGTTTCACTTCGG
>CAZUCT010000134.1:0-12866 GCA_964619285.1 uncultured bacterium
GGGCTTCTGGCTTTTAACCTTTAACAAAGAAACTAACAAAGAAACCCGGTTTTTTCAAAAAAACCGGGTTTCTGGCGGGCGAGTTAGCCTTAATGGGGGCTTTTTAATTGTTTGATGTAAAAGTGCTATTAGTCAATTGCTTCCTTGACTTTATCTTTGGCGTTTTCTAGAGTATGTTGAGCTTTCGCTTCTGCTTGCTTGACTTTACCCGCAGCCTTATCTTCTGGGTTTCCAGTCATTTCTCCCATAGCTTCTTGGGCTTTGCCTGCGACGTTTTTTACAGTTGCGTTGGCTCTATCTTCGGTACTCATGTAAATTAATCTCCGTTTTATTTCAATTAACTCTAGATTAAATGAATTTAACTGCAGATTGGCTCTATCTCTAGGAGGAAGTTAATTTTTGTTTCAATTCTTTCTATGGATAGAGATAAAAATTGCCCCAACGAGGTTAATCTAAGAAAAGATAAAACAAGGAAAGGATAAGATGATGAATTTTTGGGGCTTACCAAATATTAACTGGCAGCCGCTACGTTTTTTAACCGTTGTTTTTTGTTGTACTTTGCTGCTGTTTTCTAGTTGCTTAACTGCCTTGGCAGCTAGCAACCCAGAGCAAGGTTTAACGCCTTTAAAAAGCATCGAGCAAAAATCGAAAAAAGCTCTGAAATCGGAACCTCGTTCCCTCGAAGAAGTCCAAGCAGAAGCGAAGAAAGGTATTAATGCAGTTCAAGGAAATGCCGATCGCGAAAAAATGAAGAATCCCAGCAACGCTGACAGCGATGCCACTTCAGTAGAAGAACGAATCAGCGATGTTTTGAGCAATTTTACTGGTAAAGGAAAATAGCAATTATAACTGGCTGTCAGAGTGCATCTACTAATTTAATTTTCGGGTAACAAATATCTCGGTAATAGGTAATAATTGAAACCAAAAAACTAGCAATTACCTATTGCCGTTTCTTTTTGTAGGGTTTGCTGTCGGGAACCTACAATTCAACGTTTTTTGCTAATTGCTAATTGTTAATTGCGAGTATCGGTAGGGTGCGCAACACAGCTAAAATGGTGGGTAACAATTTTTTACCTTTTGGGGCAATTAGCAATTAGCAATTAGCAATTGACAAAAAGCGTTAATATTTTTACCCACCGTTTTAGCTGTGCCGCGCTACTACTACTACTTCCTAAATAATTCCCGTTCCTTTACCGCGATCGTCTTCAGACATCGACAGCTTCCCATCTTCTTGAGTTTCGTTCACTTCTTGGATCGTTTCAGCCCGTTGGGCTTTCTTAGCTTCCTCTTTTTCTCTTAAATCTCCGGGCTCGTTAACATACATCTCCGGTTCGATCGCATAATTATTAAGCTTGCCTTCTCTATCGACGGTGTAGCCTTCTGTGGTGTTAGCGTCTGCTTCGGCATCGGGAGTTTTTTTGAAATTTTCCCCTTCTCTTTCCGCCCGAGATGCTACCTCAGCAGGGGTAATATTTCGATCGTAATTGGCAGTATTTGCTTGGTTTGGGTTAGCCATGTTTTATTTCTCCTTGTTAAGAAAACAACAATTTTTCTTTTCTGTTTTGGGGGCGATCGCGCCCTTCATCTTCTTTTTTTTCTTTTTTTTTCTGAGTTATAATTTGGATGTATCGATATCGGGTACGATGTCGGGACGTTCTTTGTCTTCCCAACCGGGGGGACGCTTAGAGTTGTACCAAGCAATAGAACCAATGGTTACAGCGGCAATAAAGCCCGCTATTAATACTAATGTAGCTGCTATCGGAAAATGGGGAGCGTTAGTTGCCACTTCCATCATATAGTTTGTCATGTAGTTAGTCATGGACCTCCTGACAATTCGCGTTCGTCAGTTACCACTATAGGACATTCGCCAGCAAGAAAACATCTTTCAAAAGGAAGATCGGCAATCTATCAAAAGGCAGATAGAGAATTTTTACTTATCCTGGCTGCAAATCTCTATCTTTTGGTAGATGAAATGCTGGCAACTTTGCTGTTATTGCTCGGTATTTTTGCCAAAGTTGTCCCGTCTCGGAATGCAGAAGTGGCGACTTGATGTTATAATTGACCATAAAATCTAAACTGACTTAAAGGACTTGTGCAAAAATAAACTACCAATCTCTTGTAGGTTGGGTGAAGTAAAACGGAACCCAACGCCGATATTTTATTAAATTGCAAGTCCCTAATAAGTTTAGAACGCAAAAAAGGAGAAGCTTATGGATATAGTTCGCATTATCTGTGCGATTTTTTTACCGCCCCTTGGCGTATTCTTGCAAGTAGGAATAGGTCCAGATTTTTGGATCAATATTCTGCTGACATTACTGGGATACATTCCCGGGATAATTCATGCAGTTTGGATCATTAGTAAAAAGTAAGGCAAAAGGCAAAAGGCAAAAAGGCCGTTTTTCTTTTAACATTACATCATTTGCTCCGGTTTTAGACTTATCAAGAACCGGAGCATAAAAAATAAATTTGTAAGAAATAGTAGTTTATGAATGAAATAACTCAAACAGTTTTTAACAGCTTACAAGATTTATTCGGCAGAAGCGTTCAAGTAATACCCGCCATCTTAATAGGGCTAATTATTATTTTACTGATGCGCTATACCGCCGAATTTATGCAAAATTTAGGACTTGCGTAGTAAGAAGGTACCGACTTGTTGGGTTGCGTTTCACGGGCGCCCTACCTACGATTTTCCTTCATCTGGTAGTTTATTTTTGCGCGACTCTAGGGCAATTTTAGCAATTAAAAAGGCTTTTGACGATGCGGATATTAATATTCCTTATCCCATTAGAACCCTTTATTTTTACGACCAGGAGAAATATAACGATTACCTGCCAGAAAATGCAAAAGATGCATCCTCTGGCAATGGCTAATTGTTAGTGGATGCAACGGATGGGTTATTGGGGGGAATTTTAGCAATTAGCAATTAACAATTCCCCATTCCCCATTCCCCATTCCCAAAAAGCAATTACAACTGGTTTTGAGACTCGGGAGCAATTTCAACAACTCCCATTTCCGCCGCAAGTTGCCGGTCGGTAATTAAATCGCTCAAAGAATTAAAATCTACACCCATATTTTGACAAGCTTGTTGGAGCTTTTGTCCAAACTCCTCAACATTTTCGCCATAACCGCATTGTCGAGTTGCAGTTTCCATGCCCTGTTTGGCATTAGCTTTAGCACAGTTAACAAGTTCCACTCCTTTAAGACGTTCTGATGCTGTCATAATTTCTCGCTCCAATTTCATCAATGGGAAACCAAAAAAATAGAAATTGATAACCCACCTTCAGTATATCATTTTTCAACCACTATTGTCCGGTTAAAAATCTGCGACTTCCACACCAGAGCCTCAATTGTTAATTGTTAATTGATATGAGTTTATTTTCTTGGCTAATAGTATTGTTGATATCTGTAGGGGCAGCCCATTGGGGCTCGGACCAAATAGCGGAACCTCTAGAAAAACTGCGCCGCCAGTGGGGGCTTACCGAAGCTGCGGGGGCGGCTTTTGTTGCCCTTGCCACGGCAAGTCCCGAAATAGGTACCAATACTGCCAGCGCGGTACGGGGTCTTTCCGATATCGGACTGGGCAACTTGCTGGGTTCTAATATCATTTCCGTTCCGGCGATCGTTACCGTCGCCTACTTTGCCGCACAAAAAAAACCTTCAGTCTGCCTGCCGCAAAACCCCCAAGCCTTGCGAGTAAAGTCGGAAGCTTTAACCGTTCAAGCCGTTCCTTATATTATAGTGGTAGCCCTAGCAGCATTGCTCACCATTCCCGCACCCTGGCGCGGACTCCAACCAATTGATGGTTGGATAATGCTGACAGCTTATATTGTTTACGCCGCCCGCGCCATTATCCGCAAGCGAGGAAAGGGCGAGACCGTTAAATGGAATCGCAAAGAAAGCATTTTTGCTTTTTTGGGGGTAGCGGCTTTGATTGTTGGCGCTTACTTTACCGTTACTGCCACCGAAAGAATTGTTTCTATATTAGGATTTTCAAACTTAGCGGGCGGTTTGTTTATTACTTCAACTTTGAGCATCGTACCGGAAGTATTTGCTACTTGGAGCATAGCCAGAAGCGGGCAGTTTACCGCTGCTACTACGAGCGTTATTGCCGATAATACTGCCACTATGACTCTGGCATTTTTTCCTTTGGCATTGGTAACGATGCCGATAGAAAATTTGGTTTTGTATTCGGTGAATCTATTTTTTGTGGGGGCTTTGGCAATAGTTTACGCTCTTTTTATCCGTTTGGGATTGCCAAAATATAGTTTTAGTTTAAAGGAAGTCTTGGCTCTCAACGGTATTTATGCGATTTATTTGGTGGTGCTGTTGGTGGGAGTTCTCAAGGTGTTTTCTTAAGGAACGAATAACATTAAAACTCCGCCAACATATAGAAGTAAGACCAGAAAACTCTCAAAACCAATAGGAAAACACCTATATTTATGAATTATTGGGAATTGGGAATTGGGAATTGGGAATTGACATTTCTTCTAAATGGGTCGGTCGAACTGGAAAACTAATGACAAATTCAGTACCATCACATACCCTCGAATTAACTTCTATCGTACCGCCGTGTTTTTCGACAATTTTATAGCAAATAGAAAGTCCCAACCCAGTACCTTTACCCGGTGCTTTGGTAGTAAAAAACGGGTCGAAGATTTTAGCGCGAATCTCTTCCGGTATGCCGGGGCCGTTGTCGGCAATGCGAATTGCGACATGGGGAATGGGAGTTTGATTTTTCTCAGAATTAACCCCATTAGTAACAGTTTTTTTATCGATTATTTCCGTTTTAATTGTAATCGTAGGAGCTGCCAATTTATAGCAGGAATGACCGTTTTCTTCTACTGGTTCTTCCCTGCTTGCTTCCAAAGCATCGATGGCGTTTACTACTAAATTCATAAAGACTTGATTTAACTTTCCGGGATAGCAAATTACCTCGGGCAAGGAAGCATATTCCTTGTTCACCTTAATCTCTGGATGCCCCGGTCTTGCTTTTAACCGGCTGTGCAAAATCATCAGACTATTATTAATTCCTTCGTGCAGATTTACTGACTTCATTTCGGCTTCATCTAAGCGAGAGAAATTGCGCAATGAATGTACTATCTCGCGGATTCTATCTGCTCCTACTCTCATCGAATCTAGCAATCTCGGCAAGTCTTCTGCTATAAATTCTAAATCAATTTTTTCTGTTTTTTCTTCAATTTCTGGCAAAGGTTCCGGGTAATTTTCTTGGTAAAGTTCGAGTAGTTCTAATAAGTCTTGAACGTATTCTTTGGCATGAGGAATATTGCCGTAGAGAAAGCTAACTGGGTTGTTAATTTCATGGGCAACCCCGGCTACTAATTGACCCAGACCGGACATTTTTTCTGTTTGAATTAGTTGGGATTGGGTTTGCTGCAATTCCTTAACGGTATTTTCTAATTGGCTGGCTTTTTCTGTTAAGCGATCGTAAGCTTCTTTTAATTCTGCAGTGCGTTGTTCGACTCGAATTTCTAGTTCTGCATTAGC
Organism: uncultured bacterium; assembly: GCA_964619285.1. Classification (GTDB taxonomy): domain Bacteria; phylum Cyanobacteriota; class Cyanobacteriia; order Cyanobacteriales; family Microcoleaceae; genus CALKCV01. The sequence goes on from CAZUCT010000134.1 coordinate 5,506, forward strand.
TTTTGCGAGTTCTGCTTGGTGGGCGCTTGCTGCTAAAGAATATCGAATCGAACGTTCCAACAAAAGAGTGTCGATAGAAGCTTTTACTAAATAATCTGCAGCCCCGGCATTCATAGCTTGAATGTCTATTTCGCGATCGTCTTGACCGGTGAGCAAAATCATGGGCGTTTTACAACCTTTTTGAATTGCTTTTGTTAACAATTCGAGCCCGTTATGTTCTCCCAGGCGGTAATCTAGCAAATAGACATCGTGTTTTTGTTGCAAGATTATTTCTAGGGCTTCGTTGTAATTATCCGCCCAATCTATTTCTACCTGCCAACCTCGAATTTCTTCGAGTAAATCGCTGGTAATAATATAATCGTCTTCGTCGTCATCTACTAACAAAATTTTAATTAATTCTGGTTGCATTTTTATCTCCTTTTGCAATTAACAATTAACAATTAACAATTAACAATTATTAATTTCCTAATTAAAAGTAGGGCGCGGGCCAGTGTCTCAGAAACCAGGTTTTTTCAAAAAACCTGGTTTCTAGATCGGTCCTCTTATTAGCATTCCCCATTCCCCATTCCCCATTCCCTAATTTACTTTTTCTGGCAAGATGACAATTTCAAACCAATACTTGCCCAAATTTTTCATCAATTCTACTAAAGAATCGAAAGTCACGGGTTTAGTGATAAAGGAATTAACTCCTAAATCGTAGCTGCGATAGATATCTTCTTCGGCTTTGGATGTAGTTAGTACTACTATGGGAATTTGCCGCAAATTTGAGTCTGCTTTAATTTCTTTGAGAGCTTCCCTACCGTCTTTTTTTGGCATATTTAAGTCTAGCAGGAGCAGTTTTGGCCGGGGGGAATCTTTCCGCTCTTCGTATTTACCGCGATGGTACAAATAATCCATTAATTCTTCCCCATCTTCGACGAAATGGAGGTCGTTGGCCAGGCGGCTTTCTTCTAAAGCTTCCTCCATCATTAGGCGATCGTCTGGGTCGTCATCTGCTACTAAAATAGTAATAGGTTCTCCTCTTGTTGCCATGAATTTTCCTCCTTTTGACAATTAACAATTAAGCGGATAACAGGCAAGATGCCTGTTCTACAATTGCCTGTTCTACAATTCCCCATTCCCCAAAGAGCGATTTTGCTTCACTGGCAGGGTCAAAATAAAAGTTGCCCCTTCCTCGGGGATGCTTCGGGCGGTAATAGTGCCGCCGTGACGTTCGACGATTTTACGACAGACTGCCAAACCGATGCCAGTGCCCTCGTAGGCGCTGCGTCCGTGCAATCGCTGGAAAATGGTAAAGATGCGATCGCTATATTTTTCCTCGAAACCGATGCCGTTGTCAATGACCTTTATTTCGTACATCTTGCCTTGTTTGGCAGCTTCCAATTTTACCACGGGGGGAACGTCTTTCTTGTGGAACTTCAAAGCGTTGCTGATGAGATTCTGGAATAGCTGTCGCATTTGCAAAGCATCGGCATCCAGAGTTGGTAAGTCGCCAATTTCTACCGTGGCATCGGTTTCCTCAACGCGCACTTCGAGATCGGAGACTACTGCTGTTGCGATTTCCTTGAGGTTAACCGGGGCATAAGGTTGCGCTTTGGTCGTTACGCGGGAGAAGGAGAGCAAATCTTCGATGAGGATTTGCATTCTGGCGGCGGCGTTTTGCATTCGGGCCAGATAATCGCGGCCTTTGTCGGTTAAGATATCGCCGTATTTGCCGTTGAGGCGATCGCCGAAAGCCTGTATTTTCCGCAGGGGTTCTTGCAAGTCGTGACTGGCGACGTAGGCAAAGTCCTGTAGTTCCCGGTTGCTGATTTCCAGTTTGGCCGCGTAAGCTTTTAACTCTTCTTCGGCTAGCTTGCGATCGCTGATATCCCGTCCTACTGCCTGCATTTCTACCGCTTTAGCTTCCCCATCGTAAACCATTCGGTTCGTCCATTGCTGCCAGCGCGCTTCCCCACCGGGCATGATGACTCGGTGTTCGATTGTAACTACCGGGTTTTCTGGATTTAGATTACCTAAAGCTTTTTCTGCTGCCGTCCAATCTTCTTCGGGAATTACTGGCATCAAGCTTTTACCGATTAACTCATTTTCCTTCTTTTTAAAGTAGCGGCAGTAGGCGGGATTGACAAAAGTTAGAGTGCCATCGGGTTTATAGCGACAGATTAATTCCGTTTGGTCTTCGACGATCGCCCGATAGCGAGCTTCGTTTTCTTGGAGTTGGGCGTAAGCTTGCCCCAGTTCGACCGTTCGTTCTTCTACTAACCGTTCTAGGTTTTCTTTATACTGGCGCAGTTCTGCTTCTGCTCGAACGCGCTCGGTTATATCGGAGAGCGCCCCCAAAAATCCTGTCACTTCACCGTTTTCGTCGCGCAATGCCACGGACTGATCTAGTACCCATATGCAAGTTCCATCGCGACGCAACCAGCGATACTCGGATTTAAACATTCGGCTTTCTCGTACTGCTTGCTGCCATTCTCGGGTCACGCGATCGCGGTCTTCTGGGTGTACTGTTTGACTCCAACCCTGTCCCCGAGCTTCCTCCATTGTCAATCCCGTAATTTCGCAAGCGCGATCGTTGAGATAGATATTATTGGCTGCCGCATCTGTTTGGAAGATGCCCACCGGCGACACCCTAGCTATGGTTTGATATTTTTCTTCGCTCTCGCGCAATGCCTTTTCTGCTTCCTTGCTCTCGGTGATGTCTGCATGCACTCCTACCCACTCGCGAATGCTGCCGTCTGGTTTTAATACTGGCACTCCACGCACGCTCATATACCTGTACTCGCCGTCCCGTCGTCGGAGTCGGTGTTCTACTTGATAGAAACTCCGGCTGGCAACTGCATTGGACCACGCCTCGGCCGTATGAGAGCGATCGTCGGGATGAATTGCTTCAAGCCAACCCCATCCCGTACATTCCTCTTCTGTCTGGCCGGTAAAAGCGGTCCAGGTGAGCATAGGAGGAACCACTTCTCCACGGGGGTTAGCATTCCATAAGATTTGGCTGCTGGCTTCTATCAGAGAGCGATAGCGCGCTTCCGATCTTAGCAAGGCTTCTTCTATTTGAAGGCGATCGCTTATTTCCTGTTCCAGCTTTTGGTTGATAGCTTCTAGTTCCTTGGGATTTTTAAAAGCCAAGGCTTCGGGCAGAAACGATACTAGGACTGCGACCGTATAAATCGAGATGCCCGCGCACAAAACTTTCAAACTACCCGCCAGCCAATAGTCGGGATGCCAAATCGTCCATATATTTATTAGATGGGTCAGACTGCAGGAAATAATAAAGGCCCCAAATAAGAGAATTATCGGACCGAAAGTCAAATCTTTTTTCTGGCGAACAAAATAAATTAGCAGCAAGGGAATTAATAAATATGCAAAACCAATTAAGACATCCGAGCTAACGTGCAGCCAGACTAATTCCGGTTTCCACAGGTAACAATGTCCGTGGGGAATAAAATTTATGATTCCCAAATTATTTTCTAACATAAAAAAATCCTATCGCTCTTTTTTTTAACAAGCGAGTTTTCTCTAATTTTGACCTTAATTAGCATCCCTCAATTCAACCTAAATCAGGTTGGTTTTTTTTCTATTTTACTTTCTATTTTACCGGGCCATCGCTCTGAAAAAATCTATCTTTTGACATCAGTAATTTTGCTTAATTAGCCTGCCTCCGAATTATTAATGGCCATTCTAGCGACAGCGATGGCCCCATGCTAGCATCGGCTGCTATGGGCCTTGCTTTTCGCAAATTATCCCCTTTCAGGAAAATGGCTGATGCCATTTTTGCGATCGAGCGATGATAATTTCTTGGTAAGTGCCCCGGGGCCGTCTTGCCTGGAAGCACCTTTGCTAGCTTATCTGAGGACATAAAGCCGTTGGCCTTTTACGGCTTGATTTAGAAAACTAAATATTTCGTTATAAATCTTATCATTTACAGTGCTTTTTTGCTAGTAAAACTAAACCTTTTTTTTAGCATTCCATTGGCGATCTGCTGGCCCTATCCTTCGCTTTAATCTAAAGGGCCACTCCAACTACGATGGCTTTTTCTCAAGAGAAAATCTGGGTGGCTCCCATTTTTGAAAAAAATTAAGAATTGACCGATTTTTGGGAATCGGGAATGGGGAATAGGGAATACAAAATATGCCCTTATTCTTGATTATCTTGTATGCGTATAAATCTGACATTAACTCAGCTAAAAAGAAAAGATAAAAACCCCGAAACTATTCCCAATTACCCATTATCGCGTTCCCCATTCCCAAAAAGCTAAAATTTTTCTAAAAAACCAGAGGTAAAGCTCGAACCTATTGCATAATCGAAAGCACCCGGGTGGTTGTAAAGAAGCAATCCCATTTTTGGGCTGACGATTACCTATTACTGTAAAGAAAAGATAATGCTAACACAAACAGAAGCAGAACAATTAGCCTTAAATTTCTTAATAAATGATTTGGAGATACCCCAGGGCGATCGCGATTGGTTTAAGGTCAAAACCTCTCGAACGGTTGCCGATGAATGGTATATCGTCGAACTCCAAGTCGAAGGATATCCCGACACTTGGGCGATCCAAGTCTATGAAACCCGAGCATGCGATCCTTGTTATACCTTCATGTCTCCCCTTGCAGGTTCTGCTACCGCCGACGATTTAGCAGAATTGCCCGAAGCTATTGCCAAAGCGATCGCTTGGGAACGCAAATCTCAAACGGTCTTAGAGACCGTTTAATTTTTAGCTGAAAAAGACCGTGGCAAGCGGTCTTGGGGACCGTTTAATTTCTAGCTCGATAATGGCCTTTGCTATTTTTTTCCCGTTAAGCCCTTTGGGTTTAACGGGGCCCTTATTTTACTTAAAAATTGCTAAAAATCTTGAGAAAAGGTATTAATTGCTACTGTAATTTCCAAGAGCGATCGTGTAAAGAAAGAGCAATTTTTTGAAAAGTTAAAAGATGTTTAAAAAAAACCAAAAAGCTTTTTAATGCCTATAGAATTAAAAAGAAAAAGTTAAGTATTAGCACTCATCAGGAGGGAGCCGAGTAAAATAAACATTTTAGAGCCTTAAAGTAAAAATAAAGCCATTTAGCGATTAAAAGTTCGTAATAATCGCTTCAGCGATTAAAAGTTCGTAGTAATCGCTTCAGCGATTAAAAGTTCGTAGTAATCGCTTCAGCGATTAAAAGTTCGTAGTAATCGCTTCAGCGATTAAAAGTTCGTAGTAATCGCTTCAGCGATTAAAAGTTCGTAGTAATCGCTTTAGCGATTAAAAGTTCGTAGTAATCGCGGAGCGCGATTCAGCGATTAGAATTTCTCAACCAATCATACCAATCATTTAACCCTTCTCCAGTAGTAGCCGAAAGCTGAAATATCTGGATATCGGGATTAACCATCCGGGCATATTCAAGACAGCGATCGACATCAAATTCAACATAAGGAAGCAGGTCGATTTTAGTAATTATCATCACCTGACTGGCCCGGAACATATGAGGATATTTAATCGGTTTATCCTCTCCTTCCGTCACGGATAAAATCACTACTTTTGCCCGTTCCCCCAAGTCGAATAAAGCAGGACAAACCAAATTGCCTACATTTTCGATCGCCACTATCGAATTTAGTGGCGGGTCTAATTCGGTATATCCCCTTTCCACCATTGCCGCTTCCAAATGGCAGCCGGTACCGGTGTTAATTTGTACTACTTTACAACCAGTTTTTCTAATTTTATTAGCGTCGTTAACAGTTTCTTGGTCTCCTTCAATAACGCTAATAGTTAACTCCGATTTTAAATCGTTAATAGTACGGACGAGTAAAGTAGTTTTGCCGGCCCCTGGAGAACTAACCAAATTAAGAGCGAGAATATTACGACCTTTAAACCAACCTCTATTTTGAGCCGCAATTAAATCGTTTTTGCCCAGAATTTCTTTTTCTAAAGCAACCGTTCTGTTATGTATTTGAGCGTGAATATCAGAAGCATCTTCCACGGGATGACTCTGAGTAATAACCGGGCTATTTTCACCAGTCGAATGCTGATGAGCATGACCGCCACCATGAGAATGAGTAATAACCGTACCGTCGGGCAAGGTGTGGGTATGGGAACGATCGTGGTGGCTGCCAGTCTCAACTAGAGTGATTTCTCCAGTTTGAGGATTAGTCACCGTAGTTTGGGCATCGTCAGAACAACCGCAGGTTACGCACATATTTCTTCGACCTCCATTTCCTTAATTTTGAGCTCTTGACCTTTAATTATATCCAATTGGGCCGCCCCGCAGGATTGACACAAGCCGAAGGGCTCCTTGAGGGGAACCTCTGCGCCGCATTGGCGGCACTTTCCCCTGCCGGGAATGGGGATAATTTCCAAGGTTGCCCCTTCTAAAACAGTTCCCCTGCTGCAAATATCAAAGCAAAATTGGATGGCCTCCGGCATAATTGCCGAAAGTTGGCCTATTTCTAATGTCAATCGTTTAACCGTTGAGTTTTTGGCGTGTTCTGCCACCATTGCCACAATGTTTTCAGTGATTCCTAATTCGTGCATGGTTAATCTCCTTTTTTTTATTTTTATCTTTCATTATAAGAAGGTTAGCTCTTGACTTTCCTACCTCAAAAGTATGAGATTGGGAATTGGGAATTGGGAATTGGGAATTGGAAATTGGGCATTGGAAAGAACGCAGTTAGGGACTTGCCAAAAAATAGAGTACCAATGGTAGGTTGGGCGCGCGCGAACCTCCACCCAACATCGGTATCTTATTAAATTACAAGTCCCTTAGGGATTAGCGATTAGCATTTAATCGTCTTCTTCTGGGGGTGCGGTGAGAACTTCAAAAACCGTCGCGGCACAGGACTCTCTTTTCTCATCTATTTCCTGGATTTTTTCGGTGACTTCTTTTGCTTCATCCAGCTTGCCTAATTTAGCGAGCAAAAAACCGGTTGAGGCATAAGCATTAACGTACATCCGCAGGGCATCTGCATCGTTTTTCCGATTAATTAATATGGGTTTTAAATCTTCCCAATTATCGGGTAAATTTTCTTCCTTCTTAATTTTATTAAGGACTTTTCGAGCGATGCTTAACGCCATTGTTGGATTGCTTTTATAGAAAAAATATCTGTAAGCTCCAACTAAAACGTCGATGTTATCTTCAGCCTTAGCTAAAGCATCGTTCATGTACTGTTGGGAACGTTCGGTGTCTTCCCAATTTTCCGAGGCTAAAATTAATAAATGTTTCACGTCCTCTGGAATGTCGTGCCAGGAATATTTGGTTTCGGTTGCTTGCATTTGAGGTTTCTCCTTTACTACAAAAAATTTTTTATCGCTAAAGCGATTACTACGAACTTTTTATCGCTAAAGCGATTACTACGAACTTTTTATCGCTAAAGCGATTACTACG
>CAZUCT010000134.1:12966-19693 GCA_964619285.1 uncultured bacterium
AACTTTTACGGTTCCACTGTTACTGGGGTTCCTATCTGTACCTTGTCGTATAAAGCAACTACATCTTCGTTGCGCATTCTGACGCAACCGTGAGATGCTGCTTGACCGATAGATTCTATGGTGGGGGTGCCGTGGAAGCCGATCGCATTTTCTCCGTCAGTCCAAAAACCGATCCACCTCAGCCCCAAGGCCGTATCGGGACCGGGAGCCGTGATTTCTCCCGTCCAGGGGTTTTGCCATTGGGGATTTTCGATGGTTTGGATGACTTCAAAACTGCCGGCGGGCGTCTCCCAACCGGGTTTGCCGATCGCCACTGGATAGCTGGCTATTTCTTGTTCTCCGTCTAAGACATAAACTCGACGTTCGCCTAATCTCAAAACTAAACGAACGTTCGAGGTTTCGGGTTTTCCTAGATGGGTTTCGTAATCTTTTTGGGTTGGTAACACTTTGGGTCCGGGTATGCGTACTGGTTGAGAGTTGGTTCTGATGACGGGAGAGTTGTTATTAATGGTTTCCGGGGTAGGACTGGCGATCGCGAAAGGTTGCGGATGCAACATCGCTCCCGGTTGACCCCACAACATCCCCATTCCTATTATCAGCCAACCCAATCTTAAATGATTTTTTTTCCTACTTTTAAATGATGTTTTATTTCCGTTTTGTTCCCTCATCGTTTTTTCCTCCAATTTGCTAGCCCCAATTAACAATTAGTAATTAGCAAAAAGCGCGTTTCTTGTTAGTTTTTTCACAATTGAGATGCACCCTAATTTGTTCGCCACAATTGACAATTGACAATTAACAATTGACAAAAAATTAAGGCTCCACGATAACGGGAGTTCCAATTTTTACTGTTTCAAACAAGGCGATCGCGTCTTTATCGTACATTCTAACGCAACCGTGGGAAGCCGCAGTTCCTACGGTGTGTTCTTCTGGGGTTCCGTGGAAACCTATATAATTAGTGCCGTCGGTCCAAAAACCGATCCATCTCGCCCCTAAAGGGTTAGTCGGTCCTGGGGGCACTATTTCTCCTGTAAAAGGATGTTGCCAGCTAGGATTTTCTACCGTTTGGATTACTTGATAATTTCCTGCGGGCGTCTCCCATCCCTCTCGACCTACGGCTATGGGATAACTGGTTTCTAGTTCGTTATCTTTATAGACGTAAACCCGGCGATCGCTCAATTTGATTACCAAACGAATCTTATTAATTGCATCTCCATTATTTTCCTCGCGAAATAGGTTTTCTAATCCTTTATTAGGGGGTAATTTGGCTTTTGCCGAAGGCAAAATTAAATCTGTGGCATCCCTGGAAACCTCCACTTCGCCATCGGTGAGAAATGAAGCCGAAGCCTCCGGTTGAATGCAATTTAATAGTATGGCTGCCAATAGCCACAACCTAACTATTTTCTTCCTCATCTTTTCGTTTTTGTCAAACGCAATTGACTGCTAAAATTATGCTCGATTTTAACCGCAGTTTTTCTTTTCGTGTTAACCTTGTTTCAATCATACTCATATTCATACTCAGAACGAGTACTCAAAAAAAAGCGGGGAAACAGTGGCCATACTCGGGGGCAGTTGTCAAAACTAATTATGGATGATATGGTTTGAGGCAGATTAATATTAATAAATTAAATCGGGGATTTTTGGTCCAAATTAAAACTAAAGTGAGGTAATCATGCGTCTTCGGAAAAATAAGATTTTAGCAGGGGCTTGCTTGTCCTTAATGTGTTTGGCCACAAGCAACACCGCCGCTCAAGCTGCTCCTCAAGAAGCAGAAACCCAAGAAGTGGCCCAAGCAGAAACAGTGGCCCAAGGTCGTTTTGGCGGGACAGCGGCTCAATATGAAATCGTGGGCTATGTCAAGGCCATTGCTGGTAATGTCGTGACAATTTACGTTGAGGAAGAAGCAACCATCGGCGTTGCTGGCATCGCCGCCAACGACGGAGAAGCGACTTTCGTATCTGTTGCGGCAGAAGAGCAAGGCCAAATCCGGGCGATTTATATGCCCGCCAACCTTTTGGGAGCGATCGGGTTAGTACCGGGAATGCGGATCTATGCTTCTATGAGCGATCGCGGCAGTATCGACAGCGTGGATTATTTTAAAGTCATCTCGGCAGTAATGTATGAAGCAATAGATCTCGGTGCGGTGCGAGGAGAGATCCGGCGACAGTTGAACAGTGTTGGCAGCGGCCCGGTAGTACCCCGACTGCCAGAAGTTCAACCCCCACCGCCAGGCTCTTTCCCTACCCGCCGCGTTGCTCCGCCACCACCACCCGCACCGGTGCCGGCACTTTGGTAGGGTTTTTGCTTTAGCCCTGGAGCTAGTTTGATTCGATAATGCCACCGTCGCTGACGGTGGCATTGTTTTTTGGTTATAGTAGTTTTGTACCTGAATTATTCATCGAGACCGTTATGAAAAAATTTTTACCTCTATTATTACTACTGGCATTAACCGGCTGCGAGGCGGATACAAATGCTAGCGCTCAAAATTCCGAACGACTGGCGGCGGGCGGTGGGGCGATCGCTACCGAGACTTTATCGCCGCAACCCATTCGGATTAATGTTGCCGAATTACCCGAACCATACCACACCCAAAGCGCCTCAAATTTTCCCAAAATAGCAGAAATTCCCCCATCGCCAACCCTGAAAGTGCCGCCAGGGTTTACCGTTAATGTCTTTGCCGATAATTTAGACCGGCCTCGTTGGTTGGCGCTGACTCCCAGTGGCGATGTCTTGGTGACGGAAACTCGGGAAAACCGCATTCGTTTGTTGGGCGATCGCGACAACGATGGAGTCGCCGAGGTTAGAAAAACCTTCGCCACTGGGGATAACGTTTTAAACGCACCTTTCGGCATGGCGTTTGCAGAAAATTATTTTTTCCTGGGCAATACTAACGAAGTCCGTCGCTTTCCTTATACCAAAGGTCAAGAACAACTAACCGGAACTGGAGAAAAAATCGCAGATTTACCCAGTCAAGGATACAACCAACACTGGACGAGGAATGTAGTAGTATCTCCAGACGAACAAAAGTTATATGTTTCCGTCGGTTCCGCCACTAACGTTAGCGAGGAACAGTTGCCCCGCGCTTCGGTTCAAGTAATGAACCTCGACGGTTCCCAACAACAAACCTTTGCCTACGGTTTGCGCAACCCCGTCGGTTTAGATTTTCACCCCCAAACTGGGGAACTTTATACAACAGTTAACGAACGGGATGGCTTGGGCGATGATTTAGTGCCGGATTATTTAACTCGCATCCGCCAAGGAGAATTTTACGGCTGGCCTTACGCTTATTTAAAACCTAATTTATTAGACCCGCGCCAGACAGAAAACGGTCAAAGTAAAAGACAAGATTTAGCAGCCAAAACGTTAATGCCCGACGTCTTATTTCAATCCCATTCTGCTGCTTTGGGATTTAATTTTTACGACGGCAATACTTTCCCAGAAAAATATCGCAACGGTGCTTTTGTAGCATTTCGCGGCAGTTGGAATCGCAACGCGGGAACGGGTTATAAAATTGTTTTTGTTCCTTTTAATGAGGGGCGACCTGTGGGATATTATGAGGATTTTTTAACAGGTTTTTTGTTAGAACCGTCGGTTCCGAGAACTTGGGGTCGACCGGTGGGAGTGTTAGCTTTGCCCGACGGCAGTTTATTATTTACTGAGGAGGCTAACGGTCGAATTTATCGAGTTCAATTTAATTAACAATTGTTCGTAGTAATCGCTTTAGCGATAAAAAGGTTTTTTGGTGTGAAAAAAAGCTCGGTTAGCAGCGGATTTTGAAGGGACGAGTGCGGATGGGTTGTTGGTGAGACAATTAACAATTGACAATTAACAATTGACAATTAACAATTAACAAAAAAAACATGATTTCTCAAGTAAAATGGTCGGTAGAAGACTATCATCAAATGATAAAAGCTTGCATTCTTGTTAATCGCCGCGTAGAACTTATTGAAGGAGATATTATTGAGATGAGTCCAGAGGGTCCGTTACACGCTTCTCGTATTAGAAGAGGGGCTAATTATTTGCGGGATATTTTAGTAAATTTAGCTTTAGTTTCCGAGGCTCATCCTATTACTTTAGGCAATTCGGAACCGGAACCGGATCTAGCAATTGTTAGGCTGCCAGAATCTCGTTACGACGCCTCTCATCCACAAGCTGAAGATATCTTCTGGTTAATTGAAATTGCCGATGCGACTTTAAGTAAAGATTTGAATGAGAAAAAAAGGATTTATGCGGCGGCGGGAATTAATGAGTATTGGGTGATGAATTTAAAGGCTAATTTATTGACCGTATTTCGGCAGCCAATTAATAACGATTATTCTGTTAAGTTGGAGTTGAATGGGGGAGAAATTTCTCCTCTGGCGTTTCCGCAAATTAAAGTTTCGGTAACTCGGATGTTGCATTAGAATTTTAACTGGCTATTTTAGTAGTTGACAATTCTACAGCCACAATGCTATTAATAAAGAAACAGAAACCTAACATCAAATTAACCGGAGGAGGTTTTATGAACGTTAGATTAGTGGAATCTTTAGCACAAGCAGTCCGATCGCTGGCCCCAGAAGAGCGATCGCTTTTAGAAGAAAAACTGAAAGCAATGCCAGATGAAACTTTAGAAGAGGAGAAAGAGCGTCCTTTTTATGAAACTGCCACTCCCCAAGAATGGGCCAAAGCATTTCGGGAGTGGGCCGAGACTGACCGGGGCAATATGCCATATTTATCTGATGAGGCCATTAGTCGAGAAAGTATTTACGGAGAAAGAGGTTAGATGTCATTTTTGATAGATACCAATATTCTCTTGCGCAGTGCCGACTCGAAGCATCCCATGTACGCCGATGCCATCAATGCAACAACAACTTTGCGCGATCGAGAGCATCAGCTTTGTATCATTCCGCAAATTTTAATTGAGTTTTGGAATGTTTACACCCGCCCTGCTGATAGTAATGGGTTGGGTCACAGGCCAGAGGAAGCAGCAGCAGAAGTGAATCGGTTAAAAGGGCTTTTTTTGCTCTTACCCGATACCGGGACCATTTATTCTGAGTGGGAACGTTTGGTGCTGACTTACCAAGTGAGGGGAGCGAAAGTTCACGATGCGAGGTTGGTGGCGGCAATGCAGGCCCACAGGTTGACTCACATCCTGACTTTTAATACGAGGGATTTTGCCCGGTATGCTGAAGTGACGGCGGTACATCCGACAGAGTTGCGATCGCCTCCTTCCCCATAAAGCAGAAAAAAACTCTATCTTGTCATTGCGAGGCGGTGGGAAAACGAGTTAACTTTTTTCCCTCTTGCCTCTAGCAAGATTGCCTCTTGCCTTTTACCTGTCATTGCGAGGCGGCGGGAAAACGAGTAGATTGCTTCGTTCCTCGCAACGCTGCGCGGCTTTTGGAGAAAACATTAGGTTAGCCGAAGCAATCTCATAAGGTTAGTGGTAAGAAAAAAAGGTTTTGTAGGGGCAACAGCATTCGGGCGGTAAATTAGGATAAAGAACATAGATTTTGATTTCCGAATGCTTTGCCCCGCCTTCACGTTTAATCTTCTGTTTTTTTAATAAGCTTGGTTAGCAGCGGATTTTGTAACGGATTTAACGGATTTGCTATTGGTAGGAAAAAAGGGTGTTTTTCTCTGTAAAAATCTGCCTGCTGTCATGGCGAGGCGGTGGAAAAACTCGTTATTGAATTTTTACTTTTGCAAGATGTCTAATAACGAGTTTTTTCCTTTTATTAATTATTAATTGTTGATTGATACTGTAGGGGCAACAGCATTCAGGCGGTAAATGCGAACAAAAAGCATAATTTTTAATGTCCGAATGCTTTGCCCCAACCCCACATTTTATTGGCTGTTTTTTTATTTATTGAAACGAGTTATTGGCGATAAAACTAACAATTAACCATTAACAATTAGACATTAAAAAAAAATTATGTTATAATAGACCAGTTCCAATTTAAAAGCAAATATTATCAATCTAAAACATCATGCCAGGACCAACAGAAAGCGGATTTTACGAACTAACGGGAAACCCCGATATTTTTCAAATGACTTCAGGGTTATTAACAGACTTGCCCGGAGGGTTGCTAGGTTTGGATGGTGGGGACTTTATTACCGGTTCCCCCGACGATGAAATAATTAACGGCAACCGAGATAACGATATTATTTTCAGTGCGGAAGGTAACGACACTTTATACGGCGGTAAAGATGTCGATTTACTATCGGGAGGTCAAGGGGCAGATTTCCTTCAAGGTAACTTGGGAAACGACCAACTTTTGGGGGAACGAGGTGACGATATTTTGCGCGGCGGAAAAGATAACGACTCCCTCGTAGGCGGTCCCGGTAACGATCGCTTGTTTGGCGACTTAGGAATAGATACTTTAATCGGCGGCGAGGGTAACGATGTTTTTGTTTTGTCGGATAAAAGACGCAATAACGATTTGATTCTCGTCGATATTATTAACGATTTTGAACCGGGCGATCGCCTCGGTTTGGCGGGAGATTTAACCGCCGAAGATATAACTCCATTCTTCAGCGCCATCCCCGGAGGTTCTGGTACTTTTCTCAGACTGGATGAGACGGGAGAAAATCTCGCTTTTCTCTTCGACGTCGCCCCAGAGGACATAGATGAGGATGTGTTCGTCGGGGTGGATGAGGCGATCGCTACCGACGAAGATACCGCCGACGAAGATACTACCGACGAAGATACCGCCGACGAAGATACTACCGACGAAGATACCGCCGACGA
>CAZUCT010000135.1:0-13866 GCA_964619285.1 uncultured bacterium
AACAAGCACTAAAGTGCTTACTACGAACAAGCACTAAAGTGCTTACTACGAACTAACTGTAATTAAGGAGCAGTAATTATGACAAGCGCCCTAGAACAAAAAACCCAAAAAAACGAAATATTTTATCCAATTTCAGATGGAGAACCAGTGGCAGAAAGTTACGACCATTTATACGCAATTTTTATGATTCTCGAAGTCCTCAGACAATATTTAGAAGGTCGAAGGGCGACGGTATTAGGGAACCAATTTCTTTATTATCTTGAAGACCAACCAGACTCGCGAACTGCCCCAGATGTGATGGTAATCTTTGATGTGGCACCGGGGGGGAGAGATTCTTATAAAATCTGGGAAGAAGGTTCGACACCCAAAGTGGTTTTTGAGATTACATCTCCGAGTACGAAAAATGAAGATAAAAAGCGCAAAAAAGAGCTATATCAAGATATAGGAATAGAGGAATATTGGCTGTTTGACCCTAAAGGACAGTGGATAAAAACGCAATTATTGGGGTATCGGTTGAAAGATGGAGTTTATGAGGAGATTAAAGATAGTCGCAGCGAACCGTTAAAGTTAGAGTTGAAAGTGGAGGGAAAATTAATCGGTTTTTACCGCGAAGATACGGGGAAAAAGTTGTTAATTCCCGATGAATTGGCAGATAGTTTAAGGGAACGAACTGAAGAACTTCAACAGGAAAAAGAGGCAAGGGAAGAGGCAGAAAAAAAGGCAGAACAAGAGCGCGAAAAGGCAGAACAAGAGCGCGAACGAGCAGAAGAATTAGAAGAGTTATTAGCTCGTTATCGCGATCGCTTCGGCGACTTACCAGAAAATTAATCCCACTTATTTGAGGTCATAAGTCAATGGTTGAAACTATCACCGCAGAAAAATTAAAAATTATCGATGTCGAAAGAAAATTTGCTCTTACTCAAACCAACGACAGAGATTTTTTCACGGAATGGTTCGACAATCTCCCAGAACTTAACGAAGGAGAAAAGACATTATTAGACCGCACTAAATCTAATTATCAGAGCTTAATTAAGCGGCGAGAAATCTCGGAAAATATGGTCAAAATTTCGGTAATTGGACCGTTACTGGTTTGGACTGATTTTTATCAATTGCCTTTTGATATCGTTGACGAACAAACTGTCGAATTAGCAGTGAAAAATAAAGATGAGGTGGTGCGAGGTCGTTTGGATATTATGGAAGTCCGAGATAACTTTTGGTTTTTAATTATCGAGTCGAAAAATGCAGGTTTGTCTTTATTAAATGCCATTCCTCAAGCACTTTTTTATATGGTTTCTAATCCTAGCACAGAACACAATACTTTTGGCTTGGTCACTAATGGCAATGATTTTCAATTTATTAAATTGAGCAAAGAAGACTCCCCTAGATATGCCTTGTCCAATCAATTTTCTATTTCTAACCCCCAAGAAAACGAACTTTATCGAGTTTTGAAAGTATTAAAAAAAATCTGGTAGGGTGCGCAATGCGCACCTTACGCTTACAAGAATATTTCAGAAAATAAAAACTAATAATAACCATGACTGCTGCAACTATAACTAAACCAAAAATAGCTAATTCTCTTGCCCAGTGGCAAAAAGCAACTTGGGATGATTATGTAGCTTATCGCGACAATCCCAATTTGGATGAAGTTAGATTATTTTTTAATCAAGAATATCTTTTTGTTGACATGGGTAACGAAGGAATTAACCACTCAAGAGTTAACGACCTATTAACCATAATTTTCTATTTGTGGTTTGCTCGAAAACCAGATATTATTTTCGATTCTTTAAGCGGTTGTCTAATTGAAAAGTCTAACCAAAGAGCAGCATCTCCCGATAAAGTTCTTTATATCGGTGAAAATTCGCCGCAATGGGAAAAAGGCGAACCGCGTCGAATTAATTTAGATAAATGGCGAGTTCCCGATTTAGTGGGGGAAGTTGCCGATACTACTTTAGCAACAGATTTAGATGAGAAAAAAGCTCTTTATGCGGAGCTAAAAATTCCCGAATATTGGGTAATAGATATTAGAGGCAGGCGGGCAATTGCTTTTCGCTTGCAAGAGGATGGTAAGTATCAAGAATGCGAAGAATCTGTGGCGCTTTCTGATTTGCCGATTTCTTTATTGGGGGAAACTTTAGAAAGGTTAGAAGGAGGAAATAATGGTTCTGCTGCTTTCTGGTTTGCTCAACAAATTGTTAATTGTTAATTGTTAGTTGTTAATTGTTAATGCCAGCACCTTAGACTTAAATCGCTAAAGCGATTACTACGAACTATTCCCCATTCCCACAAAAAACCATGCCAGTAGAACAAACTATTCAAGACGAAGGCTATACCTATTTCCTCGCAGAAGCACCGGAACTTTTGCAACAAATCGAACAAGGATTGTTTGAATTAGAGGAAGATTTTCACATCCAAAAAGTTCATAATTTGATGCGGGCAGCTCATAATTTAAAAGGTGCTGCTGCTAGCGTGGGACTGGAAACAATTAAAAAAGTCGCTCATTATTTAGAAGATGTTTTTAAAGCTCTTTATAACCCAGAAGTAAATCTCGACTCGGAACTTTTGGCATTGTTATTTGAGGGTTACGAATGTTTGCGGGAACCTCTGATGGCGGAGGTGACTGGTAATAAAATTAATGATGGGGAAATTCTCGATCGCGCCGCCAACGTCTTCGCCAGTTGCCAGGAAAAACTAGGCGATTTTATGGGAGAAGATGCTAAAATTCCGACGGCTGCCGAGTTGGGATTTGATATTACTCTTTCTATTTTTGAAACTGGGGTTACTCAAAGACTGGAAGAGTTAAAAGATGTTTTGAAAAATGGCAGCGGCAAACAAATAGCAGATGTATTGCGTTCCCATGCTGAAGTTTTTGTTGGTTTGGCAGAGTCTTTAAATTTATCGGGTTTTTTGGCAATTTCTAATTATGTTTTAACTGCTTTAAATACTCGCCCCAAAGAGGCAGTGAAAATTGCTAAAGTGGCTTTTGCGGATTGGAAAAAGAGCAGGCAAGCTGTTTTAAAAGGCGATCGCTCTGTGGGAGGCGAACCTTCTGTTAATTTGAAAAAATTGGCTGGGGCGGCAACTGATGAAACCGATGGGGTTAAACCGGAAAAAAATGGGGTAAAGAAAGGGTCAGTTTCGGGTGAAAATGGAACCAGAAAATCTACGACGGAAACAGGCGAGACGCCTGTTCTACCGGTTAAAAATGGTTCCCAGAAATCTGAAGTAATAAAAAAACAACAAAAATCTGAAGAAAAAACGCCGCCAGAAGAAGCCGAACTTCCAAATTTAGACGATATTTTTGGCGATGCTGATTTTGACGAGTCTCTGGGAGACTTTGTGGAAATAGACCTAATTGATGAAAAGGAAATAACCGAGAAGAATGGCAATGGTAAAGGTGCGGTAACAAAAAAAGAATCCAGCAAAATCGAACCTCAAAAAAATGCGGTAAAATCTCAAGATAAATCATCTTCTATCCTTGCTAAAAAATCAGATAATTCTCAGACAGAAACTCCTACTAAATACGCTACTCCCGTAACGCGCCAGTCGGTGCGAGTTGACTTAGAACATTTAGATAGTTTAAATCATTTAGTGGGAGAATTGCTGATAAATCAAAACCGACTTGCTACTAGAAACGAACAACTCCAGGCAGCAGTTAAAGAATTAACGACCCAGTTAAAACAACAAGAAAAGAATCAGGAAAAATCTTCTAATACTCCAGAAAATACTACTCAAAATTCAAAAAGGAAAAAGTTTAACGAACTATCTCCCACAGAAGCTAGCAATTTGATTTTTAACTTAGTGGCTGAAAGTAGCGAAACTGCTGTAAAACAACAGCGTTTGTTGCTGAATTTGCAAGAAGATTTAATGGAGGTGCGGATGTCGCCTCTGGGAGAATTGTTCCAAAGATTCCCTCGCATTTTACAACAAACTGCTAACAGTCAGAGCAAACCAATAGAACTAACAATTAACGGCAAAGAAGTATTATCCGATAAGTCGGTTTGGGATAAAATTTACGATCCTTTATTGCATTTGTTACGCAATTCGATCGCTCATGGCATAGAATCAAAAGAGGTTCGCCGCCAACGAGGAAAACCAGAAAAAGGTCGGATTTTTATTAATGCTTTTTATCAGGGAACTCGACTGGTAATTGAGGTGAGCGATGATGGTAAAGGTATCGATTTAGAAGAGGTTCGCCAAAAGGCAATTGACTTAGATATTATTTCTCCCCAACAAGCAAAAATGATGCCAGAATCAGGGGTGTGGGATTTATTATTTGAGTCGGGATTTTCTACGGCCGCTAAGGTTGACGATCTGGCAGGAAGGGGGGTAGGTTTGGATATAGTTAAGGCTCAATTGGAATCTATCAAAGGTTCGGTTTCCATTCGCTCTCAATATTTGGTCGGTACTACTTTTTCTTTACAAATTCCTATTCAGATGACTATTGCTAAATTGATGCTGGTTCAAGGGGGTAAAGCTGTTTATGCTATTCCTTCGGAGTCGATCGCTCAGATTATTATCCCCGATTCTACTCAGATTAAACAATCCCGAGGACAGCGGGTTTTATATTGGGGCGATCGCTTGGTGCCTTTGCACAAATTGTCGGATTTAATGCTCTATAGAACCTACAACAAAAACCTCAAAAATAGTTGGACGGATTTAACCAGTTTTCCTCTGGGAAATAAAGAGGTTAGTCTTTCTAATAATCCTTCTATTTCCCTTCCTTCTCACCCGGTTTTGCTATTAAGCGAAACGGGAATAGTTTCTGCGAAAAACGATGGAGATGATGGCCCAGAAAAAATTTATGCTTTAGAAGTTGACGAACTTTTTGGCGAGCAAGAATTGACGATTAAACCTTTGGGGAGTTCCATGGCTTATCCCAGTTATATTTATGGTTGCAGCATCTTGGGCGATGGTTCTTTAATGTTGGTTATCGATGCCGTTGCTTTGATTAATCAAGCGGTGGAACAATTAACTGTTTTTACTGGCAGCAAACAGCAACTTTTGCCTCCAGCTACTAATATTAAACTTCCAGCAGATGCCGCTAATACGAATCAGTCTCGGTTGTTGCCAGGGGATGCCGAAAAGTGGCGCGACGAGAGTATAGAGGTACAAACTTCTCAACTTCCTTTGGGCAGTGCTTCTTGTATTTTGGTGGTAGATGATTCGGCGACTTTGCGCAAAACTATTGTTTCGACTTTGACCAGGGCCGGTTATCAGGTAATACAGGCGGGTAACGGCGTGGAAGCTTTGCAAAAGTTGCGCCAACATCCTCAGATAGATTTGATTATTTCTGATGTGGAAATGCCGGAGATGGATGGGTTCCAATTTTTAGATCGCCGCCGTCAAGAGCCCGCTTTGGCGAAAATTCCCGTGGTGATGCTTACTGCTTGTCGCAGCGACAAACACCAACAGTTGGCCTTGGCTTTGGGGGCCACCGCTTATTTGACTAAGCCTTGTTCTCAACCGGACCTGTTGGCCGCTGTCTCAGACAAGAAATTGTCTGGTTCGCGGACTTGAAAAAAGCCTCCCAGAGTCCAGAAACTCGGGGAGGTAAATTATTGTCAATTTTTGTAAAGAAATGTAACAATAAGGAAGAGCTAAATAGCCGGTCAAGTCAGAAACCCGGTTTTTTCAAAAAACCGGGTTTCTTGGTAGGGGCGAGTAAATGGCCAGAGTCAGAAAACTGATAATTGGTATTAAAGAAAACAATCGAATTTGAAATTTTAAGATAATCGTCGCCACAGAAGATTTATTAATGAAAGCCAGAAAAAATTTTTAAGAACAAAGCGATCGCGATCGCACTCAAAGGCAGCTTTCAATCGTAATAATTGAAACAAATCGGCAAGATAGCCGATGTAGAAACAGAAAAAAACTCGCATAATAATAATCAAAGAAGCGAAAGAAGCTTGGATATTAAAAAATAATTAAGAAATAGAAAAGTTGCATCGAGGGGGAGTAATAATAGACTCGCCCTCCATCTAATGAAACAACAAGCATGGAGAAAAAATTATGTTAAACAAACAACAGCCTACCGCTGTTCGGTTTATAAATCATCTACTTACCTTAACTCCCGGACAATTTAAGGGAAGGTTAGAGCTTAACAATTCCCAAGGAGAAAAATGGGAATTATATTTTCAAGGTGGCAAACTAATTTGGGCTGAGGGAGGGCCGCAAGCTTGGCGTAGATGGCGGCGGCATTTAAGTCAATTTTGCCCCCATATTATGCCAGACAATCTCAGATTTAGAAAAGGAGATGAGTGCGAAACCTGGCAGTATCATATTTTGGTAATTTTGTTGAAGCGAAATCTAATAACAATCGAACAAGCAATTGCTATTATTAACAGCAATGTAATAGAAGTATTGTTCGATTTAATCCAAGAAGATTGCCAAGAGTCGTTGGCAATAAAAGCTGTAGCTTGCGAGTATGATGGAGATTTTCAAAACCCCCTAACAAATTTAAGTTTGTACAAAGCCTTAGAACAGCTAAAGCCTCAGTGGGAAAGTTGGTGTAAAGCAGGGTTAGAAAATTATTCGCCCAACTTAGTCCCAGTATTAAAGCAAGCCGAAAAACTAGAAAAATTAACCTCGCCTGCGGTATGTCAGAAGCTAAAAGCAGCTACGAGTAAAAAACTAACTTTCAGAGATTTAGCAGCTTATTTGAAGCAAGATTTATTAAAGTTAACTCAAGCTCTAAAAACTTATGCAGGACAAGGAATATTCGAGTTAGTAGAAGTAGGCGATCGCCCGGGAATTTATCCTGGGAATATTGCCGGAGTTAGCAGACAGCAACAAGAAAATCCCAGAGAAAATTTACAAGCCCTAAAAACAGGAAATAATCTAGCAATGGGAGGCCGCCGTCCGGTAATAGCCTGCGTGGATGATTGTCCGATAATTGGCAAAATAATGGAGAAAATCTTAACCAAAAATGGCTGCGAATATGTAGGAATTTCCGAAGCAATGCGAGCATTGCATACCTTGCTGCAAAAGAAACCAGATTTAATTTTTCTCGACTTAGCAATGCCCATCGCTAACGGCTACGAAATTTGCGCCCAACTGCGACGAGCTTCTCAATTTAAAGATACCCCAATAGTCATTTTATCGGGAAACAATGGAATCGTAGATCGAGTCCGGGCCCAATTTGTCGGATGCTCCGATTTTATTAATAAACCCATAGAGGAGGCAAAGATACTGGGGGCGATCTCGAAACATTTGCAGACATCGGAGGCCCCTACCAGACTGCAAGTAGCAGGGGAGTTAATGGCAGCAGCAGGGTAAACAGACGAGTCAAAAAGTAATCCAACTCCAGTAAAAATGAGATAATGACTTAATAAGTAGTCGTGCAAAATTAATTAGACATCGAACAGGCAATAGCCGCGTTCTACGGGTCAATTTTTATGTAAATATTTTTGCCTACCTACTTAAATAACCTAAAGTTAACTACAGAACTGCACTGGAGAATGGGGATGCCAACTCAACAAAAAACCAGAATAGCCCGATTTATCAATTACCTGGTGTATTTGACTCCGAAACAATTTAGCGGTCAGCTAAAAATCGTCAATTCCAAAGAACTGGAATGGAAATTATACTTTGAAAGCGGTCGTTTAGCTTGGGCAGAAGGAGGAACGCATCCTTGGCGAAGATGGCGTCGGCATTTGCAACTATTTTGTCCCGATTTATTTGAAGAAATGCCGACCTTCCTAACTACTGATGTCTGTCATAGCTCCCAGTATTATATTCTAGTTATTTTCCGGCAGCGAGAGCAAATTAGTATAGATCGGACTTTAGCTTTAATTGAAAATACGTTAATCGAAGTTTTATTCGATTTAATTCAAGAAGATAACATTGGCGAACTGCGGATTAATTCTCAACCACACCTGCTTTTGGGAGAGATGGAAAAACCCCTAACTACCCTTAGTTTGTACGAAGCTTTAGAACAAGTAAAGCCTTATTGGGATGTTTGGTGTAAGGCAGATTTGGTCAATTATTCTCCTAATTTAGCCCCCATTATTAAGCAACCGGAAAAACTCAAAAATAAAACATCATCTCTAGTTTACGAAAGAATTACTTCTGTTTTTAGTAAAGAAAAGACGTTGCGAGATTTGGCAGTTTATCTGAAGCAAGATTTATCCAAATTAACCCGGTCTTTAATGACTTATGTCAAGCAAGAAATCATCGAATTAGTAGAAGTAGGAGATATCTCAGTTGGAATAATAGACTCGCCCAAGGCCAATCTCGAACAAAAACAGGCAAGTCAAACCGAGGTGCGAGCTAAAAAAAACATAGAGATTTCTGCTAATAATGCCTTAATAGCTTGTGTTGACGATTGCCATCTGATACTCAAAGTAATGAGAAAAATTATAACCAAAGCTGGTTATGAGTTTGTCGGCATTCAAAAGTCAATTGTAGCCTTGTCAACCTTAATAGAACGAGAACCAGATGTCATCTTTCTCGACATAGATATGCCGATAATTAACGGATACGAACTCTGCGCTCAAATTCGCCGAATTCCTAAGTTACAAGATACTCCAATAGTTATTTTAACGGGCCGGGACGGACTGGTAGATAAAATCAGGGCTAAGTTGTTAGGCAGTTCTGAATTTATTACTAAACCCCCAGAGGTGACTAAGGTTTTATTAACTATAGAAAAATATCTGGATTTGGCAGAAGCAAACGTCGAGGAAGGCAAGGCAGATGCAGTGCATCTAAATTGAGAATAAAACCTACAATTCAACGCTTTTTGCTAATTGCTAATTGCTAATTGTTAATGGTAAAGCAATAAATAAGTGGGATTACAAAATTTTCTATTTTTGCTTTCGTTGCGAGTTGCTCCCAGCAGATGGAGTGGGGGCTACCTGCAAGTAACAATTAACTGGTTTGATTAAAATTTGGGGCAATATTGCGGAAAAAATGACCGATGAGATAGAGAGAACCGCACAAAACGATTAAATTTTCCTCCCCTTTAACTACCTGTTCCAAAGCGGCAAATAAATCGGAATAAGTCAGGACAGATTCTAAATTGGGACAGATAGACTGAGCGATCGCTGCTAGTTCTTCAGGAATGGCCGAACTATGGCCGGGGACGGGGACCAGATAGAGGCGATCGCCCCCTCGCAAGAGTTCCCGGAAAACATCTGCATGGTCCTTAGTCGAAAGCATCCCCATCACCCAAGTTACAGACTCCACATTCAGAGAATCGATATATTGACGCAAAACTCTGGCAGCGGCGGGGTTGTGGGCACCATCAATTAACAGGCGGCGATCTTGCCAGGTCATCCACTGCAACCTTCCGGGCCATTTAGTCTCGGCCATGCCTCGTTGGATCGCTTCGGTAGAAATAGACCAACCTCGTTCTTGCAAAACTTGGATGGCGGCCATGGCGATGGCCGAATTGAGCAACTGCACTTCTCCCAGCAAAGGCAAGGGATATTCTAAAGAGTTGGTCGAGAAACCCGGTTTTTTCAAAAAACCGGGTTTCTGAGATACCAAAAAACCAGGCTTGCAATCGTAAGAAGCCCAACCCAGAGATTGACCTGGGGGAGAACTAATAGGACAAGCCGGTTCGACCCAAACTGCCGGACATCCCAGAGAGGCAATTCGTTTTTCCACTACCTCCCGCGCTTCTGGTGGGAGTTTGCCGATGACTGCGGGAGAACCAGGTTTGAGAATGCCCGCCTTTTCCCCGGCAATGTCGGCCAAAGTCGGCCCCAGTCGCTGCCAATGTTCCCGACTAATAGAAGTAATAATCGCTACCAGGGGTCGATCGCAAACATTGGTAGCATCCAAACGCCCCCCTAACCCTACTTCCATCACCGCCACATCCACCTTTTGGCGGGCAAAATATAACCAAGCTGCCGCTGTTATAACCTCAAACTGAGTGGGGGTTGGGTTATCGGGTTTGATGGCGGCATCGACTTCCAGCAATAACTCCTCAAAGGCCGTTGGGGAGATGGGGCGATCGTTGAGATAGATGCGTTCGGTCCAATCTATTAAATGAGGGGAAATAAAACGCCCCGTGCGATAGCCTGCGGCGGTTAAGATCGAAGATAGGTAAGCACAAACGGAGCCTTTGCCGTTGGTTCCCGCTACATGAATAACGTTTAGTTGTTGGTGGGGGTTGCCTAAGTTTTCTAATAGGACCGAGATGCGCTCTAGTCCCAGGTTGACTCCGAAACGTTCAAATTTTTTTAAGATAGTATCTGCGTTCACAAATTGTTAATCGGTAATGGGTAATGGGCGATCGTCCCTATTTTAAGTTTAAGGTTAAGGGCGATCTTGACTGGGGTATCGGCCTGTGAAACCCGGTTTTTTGAAAAAACCGGGTTTCTGAAAGGGTTTCACAGGCCGGTGATTTCCCTCCTTCGACTGGAAGTTGATTTTAATTATCCGAAAAAACCAGAGCTTGAAAGCAAAAAGTGAGTACAATGCAAGAAGAAACTTTCAGAAAAAATCATTTATTCCAGTCAATATCGATGGAACCCATACCCGATTTTATATTGCGAATCGCCCTGGATGGTACGCCTTTAGACTGTGGAATTGCTTCCTCGCAAGATTTGTTTGGAAAAAAATTAGATGAAGTCTTGCGAGAGGAAGTTGCTGGAGTTTTCATAGAGCAGATAAAAGAGGCTTTGGCTAGAGGTAATATTTCGCAGTTTGAATTGGAATTACTGTTGGAGGGTAGGAGGAGGAAATTTGAAGGGCGGGCGATCGCTCATACTTCAGAAAATCTTATTTTGGTTATTCGAGAGCTTACCAAAACACAAGCTAATAACAAAATTCAGCCAATAAATAACGGACATAAATCTCCAAGGGAAATATTGCCTTCCCTTCAACAAGAAATAGCAGCCGTGAGTTATATTGCTCCTTTGGATAACAGAAGTTCTTTTGTTTATATTAGTCCCCACATCGAAAACCTGGTCGGTTACTCCCAAAACCAGTTATTAGCTAATCCTCATTTATGGTTGGAATGTTGGCATCCAGAAGATAGAGAAAAAGGCTTTAACAGCAAAACTGGCCATAAAGAATGGGAGTATCGTTTGGTAAATCGAAGGGGGGAAGTGGTTTGGATAGAAGATAAAACAGCGGCGGTTACGGATGAGGAAAATCGACCTCTTTTTGTTCGAGGAACCATGGTTGATATTAGCGATCGCAAACATTTAGAACAGCTATTAGCCAGTCAAAAATATCTTCTCGAATTAATCGCTCTTGGCGCTCCTTTGTCTCATACTTTAAATGTATTGATTCAATTTATTGAAGAAAAATCTACTGGAATGCTAGCTTCGATTATGCTAGTAGATACCGAAAAAGAACGCTTAAAAATTGCCGTAGCGCCTAATATTCCTTCAAATTATCTTCGAGGAATTAATAATTTAAAAATTGATAATTATGCCGGGGCTTTTAGTAAAGTTATTAGCGATCGCCAAACGGTAATAGCTGCAGATATTGCCAAGGAACCTCTCTGGGAAAACTATCGAGATTTAGCCTTGAGTAACGGACTTAAAGGTAGTTGGTTAACTCCTATTTTTGGTTCTGAAGGTTGGGTTTTAGGTGCTTTTGCTATCTACTATTCTCAGCCTCGAACTCCCAGTTCAAAAGAACAACAATTAATAGAAATAGCTACTAATTTAGCAAGCATCGCCATCGAAAGACAACAGACAGAAAACGAACTCAGACGCACTAATTCTTTATTAAAAGCAGGACAAGAAGCTGCCATTGATGGTATTTTGCACGTTGACGAAAACCGACAGATAGCTTCCTACAATCACCGTTTAATTGACCTGTGGCAAATTCCCGATAAAGTTCTTAATTACCGCTACGATAAAAAACTACTGACTTTTATTTTGGCAAAACTAAAAAATCCTCAAGATTTTAGAACTATAGTCGAAAAACTTTATCGAAATCCGGGAGAACAAAGGCAAGATGAAGTTTATTTAAAAGACGGAAGAATTTTTGATTGTTATTCGGGGCCGGTCATTTCTTCCATGGGTAAATATTATGGGAGAATGTGGTATTTTCGAGATATTACAGAAAATAGAAGAGCTGAAATAGCTTTAAAGGAAGCAGAAGAAAAATATCGAGGTATCTTTGAAAATGCGATCGAAGGTATTTTCCAAAGCACGATTGAAGGTCGCTATCTAAGCGCAAATCCAGCCTTAGCGCGAATTTACGGTTACGATTCTCCAAAACAACTCGTCGAAAATATTGTCGATATTGAAACTCAACTTTATGTCAACCCGAAACGCCGTCGCGACTTTATTAACTTATTAGAAAAAGACGATAAAGTTTCTAATTTTGAATACGAAGCTTACCGTAAAGATGGCAGCATAATTTGGGTCGCAGAAAACTGCCGGGCAGTAAGGGATAGTCAGGGAAATTTGCTCTATTACGAAGGTACGGTCGAAAATATTACCGATCGCAAACAAAGCGAAGAAAAACTATTACATAATGCTTTTTACGATTCTCTGACTGGACTATTTAATCGTGCCGCTTTTATGGAAAAACTGCACGAGTCTTTATTTCACGCTCGACAAATACCCAATGCCTTATTTGCCGTCTTATTTATCGATTTAGACCGGTTCAAAGTTATCAACGATAGTCTCGGACATCAACTGGGAGACCAACTTTTAGTTCAACTGAGTGACAGACTGAAAAGTTGTATTCGAGAAAGGGATGCTCTAGCGCGTTTGAGTGGAGATGAATTTGCCCTTTTGATAGAAGATGTGCGGGCTCTAGCTGAGGTAACAGAAATTGCCGATCGCCTTCAAGAAGAATTGACTTTACCTTTTAACTTGGAAAAACCAAATTTGGAAAAACAAGAGGTATTTACCAGCGCCAGTATCGGCATCGCTTTTAATCAATCTAGCTCGGAAATTTTCTATAATTCTCCAGAACATTTGCTCAGGGATGCCAGCACTGCTATGTATCATGCTAAAAGGGCTGGGAAAGCTTGTTATAAAATTTTTAATAGTACGATGCAAACTAATTTTTTGGGTCGGTTGCAGTTAGAAACTGACTTGCGTCGGGCTATTGAAAGAGAAGAATTAAGACTCCATTATCAATTAATTGTTTCTTTGTTAACCGGTCAGATTAGCGGTTTTGAAGCTTTGGTGCGCTGGCAGCATCCCCAGTTAGGTTTGGTGTCGCCAGCAAAGTTTATTCCTATGGCAGAAGAAACTGGTTTAATTGTGCCTATTGGCGAGTGGGTATTGAGGGAAGCTTGCCGACAAATGGAACGCTGGCAAACGGAAGGTTTGGTTAGTAATATAGCTACCATGAGCGTTAATGTGGCGGGCCGACAGTTTGTCGAATTAAATTTGGTTAAAAAGGTGCAAGAAATTCTCGAAGAAACGGGTTTAGCTCCTAGCAATCTTCGCATAGAAATTACTGAGGGGGTGATTATGGAAAGCGTTCGTTCTGTTACGACTCAGTTAGATAATTTGTGCGAGATGGGGTTACAGCTATCTCTGGACGATTTTGGTACCGGCTATTCTTCTTTAACTCGCTTGCAAAGTTTCCCCATTGATACTTTAAAAATCGACCGTTCTTTTGTTAGTAAATTGGGAAAAAATGGCGAAAATTTGGAAATCGTACAAACTATTATCAATTTGGCTTTGCATCTGGGCATGAACGCGATCGCTGAGGGAGTGGAAACACCAGAGCAAGTGTTAATACTGAAGAATTTAGGCTGTCATTACGGACAGGGATATTTGTTTTCTAAACCTTTGAATAATAACGATATGGTAGATTTAATAGCTGAAAATAACTCGGGTTTTTTGCCCTAGAGAGCCGCAAATCATATGGTAACTCAGAAACCCGGTTTCTTGACCTACTCTCTAATCCACAATTGTCAAAGCAATTTGGTAAAGCTGA
>CAZUCT010000135.1:13966-15551 GCA_964619285.1 uncultured bacterium
GGTTTCTTGACCTACTCTCTAATCCACAATTGTCAAAGCAATTTGGTAAAGCTGACGGCGGGATAAATTGGTTTCTTTTGCTAGCTGCCTGCTAGCTTGCGATCGCGACATTCCTCCTTCGATTAATTCCTGTAATTCTGCTTTAATTGCACTCTCGGATAAATTAGCTTTTTCTACTTCCGTTCCGGCAATTACTAAAGTAAATTCTCCTTTTGGTTCCCGCGTTTCATAATCAATAATTGCCTCGCCAATTGTGCCGCGCCAAAACTCTTCGTGGAGTTTAGTTAGCTCTCTCGCCAAAACAATTTTTCGCTCTTCTCCCAGAACGTTTGCCAAATCTTTCAGAGTAGTTTTGAGGTGGTGGGGAGACTCGTATAAAACTATAGTTAATAATGAATTTCCCAGAGCTTCCAAACGCTGTTTTCGTGGTTTGCCTTTAGCGGGTAAAAAACCTTCAAAGATGAAGCGGTTTGTGGGAAGTCCCGAAGCGCTTAAGGCCGCGATACTGGCGCTTACTCCCGGAATTGGTACTACCAGAATCTTAGCATCGACGCAAGCAAAGATTAATTCGTATCCGGGGTCGGATATTCCCGGCATTCCAGCATCCGTGACTAGAGCGATCGCCCTTCCTTGCAGCAGTTTTTCGACTAATTCTGGAGTGCGTTTTTGTTGGTTGTGTTGGTGATAGCTAATTTGGGGAGTTTTTATTTGGAAATGTTGTAATAATTTCCCCGTGTGGCGGGTATCTTCGGCGGCAATTAAATCGACTTTTTGTAAAGTATTAATTGCTCTAAAGGTGATGTCTTCCAGGTTGCCGATGGGGGTGGCGACAATATAGAGTTTTCCTGTTTCTGGGAGGTTATTACTCATACTCATATTTACACTCAAATTAAAAACCCCCTTCTACATAAGAATTGTAAGAAAAGAGGGTTTTAAAGTAAGTTAAAAGCTAAATTTTAATCAAAACTGCTATTATAACCTTCCCAGTCGGGGCAAGATTCATCTTCCACCCCATAAGGGTGCATACCGCAAACCAATAAATTGCCCCCATGAACCTCGCCGTTGTAATTTTGACAGCCGCGACAAGCTGGATGTCGATCCGCAGTAGGTTCTACATAACCGCCAATAAAAGAATCTATGCTATCTCTTTCTCTTTGTAGATCTAGCTCTTCTATCTCATAATGAATTTCAGTTACAGGCCCATCGGCAAAATCGTTCAAACACTCTTCTATTTCAGCAATAAAATCCGTGGCCAGTTCTTCTGTTATTTCATAAGAAAGCTTGCCTATTTCGTCCAGCATTTCTGCAAACTCTTCTGTCACGTCAACAAAGAACTTTTCTACCTCAGAAACCGCTGCTTCCAGTGCCTCAAAAAAATTTTTTGGTAAATCTTCCATGAAACTTGTCAGCTTACCCTTGACAAAAACTTAATAGGTGCATCTCTAGCAATGAAGCGAACCAAACAGTTGTCGCTTTTTCTCAATTGTCAATTGTCAATTGTCAATTGTTAATTGCTTACCTGATTTGATATTTTTGCTTTCGTTGCGAGTTGCTGCCAATTTAATTATATCTTAACACCCTTTTA
>CAZUCT010000135.1:15651-19582 GCA_964619285.1 uncultured bacterium
CCTAACTCTAATCTCGCTGTAGTTTTTGGAGTTCTTCTTGTAGCTTTTGCACTTCTTGGCGCAAATTATCTACCTCGGGATCTTTTCCAGAGGAACTTTCTTCTTCATCAGAATTGGACAAAACTTCTAAAATTTCTATTCGACGAGGTGGAGCAGGTTTATCTTTATCCTTAGAAGATGGAGAAACCGTATTGTTAATTTGTCCTTGAGCTTGATTCATCATATCTTCTACAAACCGCCGGGCTTCTTCCGTACTCATCTCGCCCCGTTTCACCAGTTCGTCTGCCAGTTTTTGGCTTTCGGTGCGTAACTCTGCTAACTTACTGCTGGCTTTTTCCCCTGCAAAAGAGGCTAACCCCACCCCCAGATAAACTGCTTTTTGGACAATATCTCCTAAACCAGCCATACTTACCAAAGCTCCATTAAATGTTTTTTGTGGTGTTGTTTTTGGCTTGAGTGCTGCCAAAAATGCCCTCTAAAAAAATAGTAAAAAATGGGTGAGCCGGAGTCCACGCCTATTGCAAGCATCCCTTATTGCTGCTACCTTCCGGTCCTGACAAGGTTTGGGCGTTACAATCGCATGGGTCCAGCTCGCTTTTCACTATAACATAGTTTTTATGATTCGACAACGCACCACTGATAAATTTCGTAAGTAACGCAATTATTTTTAATCAGAGGGTCTTCGGCCACGATTTTTTCGGCTTCTTCCATCGAGTCTGCCTCGAATAACAACATCCCGCCGGGGTTTTTGGCCCAATAACCGGTTTTAGCTTGATGTCCTTTGGCGATTAAGTCCCGGACGTAGGCCCTGTGGGCGGGAACGTATCGGTCAAAAATGGATTTTTCGACGATTCCTTTTTCTATTTTGGCAAACCAAGGCATTTTGGAGTTTAGGTTAATGGACAAGAATAAACGTCTTTTCTTTATCGCACTCCTGCCACCGCAGGAGATTCAAGATCGGGTTACTGAAATTAAAGAATATTTTGCGAAACATTACAACAGCCGCCACGCTTTAAAGTCGCCGCCCCACGTCACTTTACAACCGCCGTTTAAATGGCCTCCAGAAAAACTAACTGTTTTGCAAGAATGCTTGCGGCAGTTTGCCGGGGAGTCCCACCGCTCTTCTATACCTATTACTCTATCGGGGTTTGGCGCTTTTCCGCCGCGAGTTATCTATATTAATGTTGGGAAAACTCCAGAATTGTTGATGGTTCAAAAAGATTTAATGGCGCGTTTGGAGGATAGTTTAGGAATAGTGGATCCGGTTTCTAAAAAACGACCTTTTTCTCCCCATGTAACAGTGGCTTTTAAGGATTTAACTAAAGAGAATTTTAGAAAAGCTTGGGAGGAATTTAAGGGGCGATCGCTCCATTTTGAATTTACCGCCCCGCAGTTAACTTTATTAATGCATAACGGTGGGCGATGGGAGATTAATTCTGAGTTTCTTTTTTAGAAAAAATTGCGGCGAACTCTTCTTCTGAAAAGGTTTCCTTTGATTTAGAGGTAAGCGGGAGGTAGGAGGTCAGAAGGGTTGGAAAATTTTACAACTCTTCCATAACTTTATTAAAATGGTATAAGTTTATCTTCTTTTCATAAAAAATAGGACAGGCAAGATGCCTGTCCTACGGGATTTTTAATTAACTTAAAATCCTATTTTTCCAGTGGTTCTCCCGCTGCAGTCCATCCTTTCATGCTAGGAGGAAAACTCCTGATATTGTCGTAACCTAATACTCGCAATGCTGTCATGGCGATGGCGGTTCGATGTCCGCTGGTACAATAGAAGATTGCTGGTTTATCTGTGGGGATTTTGTCGAGGTTTTCTGTTAGCGATCGCAAGGGAATATTGACCGCATTGGGAATATGACCTTCTGCATATTCCGACGGTTCTCGCACATCTACCACTAAGGCATCTTTGGTGGCGACGAAGTTTTTAAATTTCTCCACGCTACCTACAACGTAATAGTCACCGGGAATTGATTTGAGAAATTCATTTATTGCTGTTTTGACTTCTGGTTTTTCTGGTTGTAGGGTTGCTGCATTGGCAGGTTGGGAAGTTAAGAAAACTGTTGCTATGAGGAGCCCTATTCCAATTATTAAAGCGATGGCTGTTGATAGTTCTGGTACTATTTTCATCGGTTTTTTTCCTTGCTTTTTGACAGTAGTTATTGAGTTTAAACTTGGCGAATTAAAGATTAAACCCACCAGGGTTTTTCGCCAGTACGAGGATCGGTTTCCGTCCAAGGAGAAATAAAAATCTTGTCGTCTTCTACTTGGATGTTTGCTAATTTCAGAGGGCGATCTGCCGGTCCTCTTTCTACGGAACCATCGGGGCCGTAGCGGGAACCGTGACAGGGACATTGGAACTGACCGTCTAGTTCGTTCCAGGGAAAAGTGCAACCCAAATGAGTGCAGTTATCTACTATTCCCATGCGATCGATAGTTCCATCTTCTTTAACGGTTAGGTAGGTGGGCTCTCCTGCCAGTCCCGCAACTAGGGCCCGAGTTCCTGGGGGTTCGGCTAAGATTTGCGATGTCGGTATGGGATTTCCTAATTTGTCTTTGGCCAAGATTCCGCCGCTGCCGTTGCCTTCTTTTGGCGGCACGAAGTATTTGGCCGCCGGATATAAGGCCGACGTTCCCGCCACCGCTACCGTGGCCCCGGTCAGGAAGTTGAGAAACTGCCGCCGGGACATCGAAGGATGGGACATACTCAAACTGTTGTCCATAGTTTGGCTCATTTGCTTTTTTTCATAATATTACTATATAGTTATAATTAAGAATTGTCAAGGGAAGACAAGAGGGGGATGTGGGCCAAGAAACCCGGTTTTTTGAAAAAACCGGGTTTCTGAGATAGGAAAAGTCTAACTAGGAAGGCCGAATTGTTAATTAACAATTCAGAATCAGTTCTGAAGCTAAAAACAAAAATATAATTGGTAGTAAGGAGAGGCAATTGGTCTGAAGAAAAAAAGCAGTAGCGATCGCGATCTTCCCAGGAAGCAACCATAGAACAAACTCCCAGAAATTAGAAGAAACTATGCTAACCCAAACATCAGAAAAATTTAGCGCGGTTTACGGGCCGGTCAAATCTTGGCGATATGGGTCATCCCTAGGCATCGATCCCATCGGTTGCGTATCGACTTGTTCCTTCAATTGCGTCTATTGTCAATTAGGAGAAATAGAACGAAAAACCAAGGAAAGGGCTGTTTACGTTCCCACCGAAAAAATCTTATCGGAACTGTCAGAGTTTCCCGCTTCAGAACTATCGAAACTAGATGTAATTACCCTAAGCGGTAGCGGGGAGCCGACGCTGGCAAGAAACTTAGACGAGATTTTAATAGGTATCAAAAAACTGACGGATACGCCAAAATTAGTCTTAACCAACGGTACGATTTTAAGCAATCCAGAAGTGCGTTATGCCTTGAATTTTGCCGAGAAAGTATCGGTAAAATTCGATGGGATTTATTTCAGACAATGGCTGGGAATTAACCGACCGGTTCCCGGAGTAAATTTTGCCGATATCTGGGAAGGAATTCATAATTTTAGGGAGGAATATCGAGGAGAACTCGGCATCCAAACGATGATTTTATCGCCTTGGGATACTCTAGCGAAAGTCGAATATATCGCCCTAATGAAATTGCTGATGCCGACAGAAATTCAACTCAATACTCCAACGCGCCCCAAACCTTTAAAACGTCAGTTAGACGGCCGGGGAAATCATAGCGAAGATCGCGATTATGAGACGGGACAATTAAAGTGCGTTAGTGAAAAGATTTTGGCAAAATTTGCAGATGAGATTTACAAAAATACCAAAATTCCAGTGCGTTACAAACAAGATTGCTAATGGCTAATTGCTAATGGCTAATTGCTAATTGTTAATGGGAGCATCTCAATTTTGCATATTTATTTTCTCATACTCATGACTCACACTCAT
>CAZUCT010000136.1:0-7028 GCA_964619285.1 uncultured bacterium
CTGACCTCTGACCTCTGACCTCAAAAAAGCGCAATTCCTTCCCGTGTTGAGTATAGTAATACCGTCCGCCCGCCTGCCAATTCGTTCTTCTTCGGCGTGCGACAATGGGTCACTGCGGCATAACCCCCATCCGGTAAACTTTTTTCTGTTTGTTATTTATTAAGCTAGCTTGGAACCTATAGCGATCGCATCTTACTAAAGGAATAAATTGTAGGGAAGGGAAATTTATGTCTGTAGGGGGATGTATTATCACTGGGTTATGAGTATTGTTCGAGAAACCCGGTTTTTTCAAAAAACCGGGTTTCTAAGAGAATACTTGAGCGGTTCTCTAGTGGGGGACTGTGGTAAAATCTAAAAATTCCCATTCCCCATTAGTCCAAACTAGGCAATATGTCCGCTTTAACATCCGATCGCCCCCATGCCCCTCGCTCCGTCAGTCCTTGGCAGAGCGGGTGGCGTCGGTTTCGCCAAGACTGGAT
Source organism: uncultured bacterium (assembly GCA_964619285.1). Classification (GTDB taxonomy): domain Bacteria; phylum Cyanobacteriota; class Cyanobacteriia; order Cyanobacteriales; family Microcoleaceae; genus CALKCV01. The sequence continues at coordinate 480 of CAZUCT010000136.1, forward strand.
GGCAGTCTTGGGAACCTGGCTCCTCTTAGGAATTATCCTGGCAATTATTATCGGTCCCTTAATTTATAACGTCCCCATCGATAAAATCGACTTTGCCAATGCCACCGCCGGTCCCAGTTGGCAGCATCCCTTCGGCACAAACGACATGGGACAAGATATATTAGCTCGGGTTTTAGCCGGCGGTCGCATTTCTTTGGCAGTGGGAGTCGCTGCCATGTTGGTTGCTATTTCTCTGGGCACTTTTATCGGAGCGATCGCCGGTTTTTATGGTGGCAGTTGCATCGACGACTTATTAATGCGAATTACCGATTTATTTCTCTCCCTGCCCCAGTTACCCTTATTGCTCTTAATCATCTATTTATTTCGCGATACCGTTAGAGCGATCGCCGGTCCCGAATTGGGCATCTTTTTCTTAATAGTTTTAGTAATTGGCTCCCTCAATTGGATGTCGGTGGCGCGGTTAGTCAGAGCCGGTTTTTTATCCCTCCGAGAAACAGAGTTCGTCCAAGCGGCCCGGGCCCTGGGCGCGAAACCCGCCAGAATTATTTGGGTTCACATTCTTCCCAACGTTATCGGTCCGGTTATCGTCGCCGCTACCCTCGCCGTGGGCAATGCCATTATTACCGAATCTACCCTGAGTTTTTTAGGATTGGGTTTTCCTCCAGACGTTCCCACCTGGGGTCGGATGCTTTACGAAGCCCAAAATTATATTCAAACTGCCCCTTATATGGTTTTGTTTCCCGGTTTGGCAATCTTTCTCACCGTTCTCTGCATTAATTATATCGGAGACGGTCTCAGAGATGCTTTGGATCCGAGGGCTTAAGGGAGAGGGGCAGGAGACGCGTCTGCTGCCCCTCTCCCCCTCTCCCTTAGAGTCGGTCGATCGCCTCTTGAAAATTGATATAAGGAACGTTATTTTGGTTTTGTACCGTTCCCAAAAATATCTCTTCCAAGGCAACGGCGGCATTGCGATCTGCTTGTAAAGTAAACAAAGATTCTTCGCAGCCGGCTCCCAAGCTAGAAGCAGCACAAATCACCGGCAAGTTATTAATATTCCCAATAGTAACATAATTAAGGATTCCTCCCTCGTAAACTTGCTCGAATTTTGCCGAAACTGCCTGGCACCGTTGCTCGCGAGTATAACCGAACTTTTTAAAATAATCCGACTCCCAGCGCAGCAGGGGTAGATTGCCGCGATCCGTCTTGACAAAAGTAGTAGGCGTACCATCGGAACCTTGACCGCAATAATATTTAGAGTCGGTACTTCCTGCAGTATCGTTAGGGCTCTCCGTTCGATTGCAAGAGGCGATCGCCCCTGCTAAAACCAATAAAATAGTTGTAACTGCAATACGTTTAATCATAATTAAATTGTTAACGATCGATTGTAAATTGCAGGCAAAAGGCAAAAGGCAAAAGGCAAAAGGCAAAAGGCAAGAGATTGTTAATTGTTAATTAGGGTTTGCCGAACCAAAACAGAAGACAATTGTTACTTTTGCCTGCAACCCTATTTCCTACTTTTGCCTCTTGCCTTTTGCCTCTTGCCTTTCTTCTAACTAAAACCGTTCGCCTAGTGGCAAGCGCCAAACCTTAATAGTATCGTCAAAGCTGCCACTAATCAAATTGTGACTCAGAGGATCGAAAGTCAAATCGACCCAGGAATTATGTCCTTTAAGAGTGCCTTTCATACGGCCAGTATTCAAATTCCACAGTTTAATAGTACCGCTAAAATCTCCCGTAGCGAGAGTCTCGCCATCAGGGCTAAAAGCCAGAGATTGAACATTTTGGGAATGACCGACGAAAGTGCGGCGAGCAAAGTAACTTACCCGACGATACTCGCTGCCATTCAAATCCCACAGCTTAATCGTTTTATCCCAACTGCCGCTAGCAACAGTTTGACCGTCTGGAGAAACAGCCACCGCCCAAACAGGTGCGCCGTGCCCATTAAAAGTCTTAACTGCAGCAGCATAACGCCAGTTCCAAACTTTAACAGTAGCATCGTTGCTGCCGCTGACGAGAGTTTCGCCCTTCGGGCCGAAAGCGACGGACTGAACCTCATCTAAATGTCCGTAAAGAGTCTGTAAATGTAGGCCGCTCTGGAGATCCCAGACTTTAATCGTCTTATCCTTGCTGCCGGAAGCGATGCTCCGACCGTCAGGAGAAATCGCTACAGAAAAAACAGCTTCTTTATGTCCGTATAAAGTATGTTCGAGAGTACCCGAGTAAAGATTCCAGACCTTAACAGTGCCATCGCCACCGCTGCTAACTAGAGTTTTACCGTCCGAGCTAATAGCAACAGACCACACCGGACCGTAATGTCCCGAGAGTGTGCGGATGGTTTTACCCGTATGCAGGTGCAATATTTCGATAGTTCCATCCATGCCGCCGCTGGCGACGAGGGGACTGCTGGGGCTAACTGCTACAGACCAAACATTCTTAGAAGTATTTGCTAAAGTGCGCAGGGGTCGGTCTATATCTGTATGGGGAAATTCTGGTAGCAGTTCTCTTGTGGTAATTGGCGAATCAAAATCTCGTTTTGGCGGTTTGAAATTGTCGTCGGGATTATTAGAAACCGGTTCGGGAAGTTGAAAAGAGGTCTGGGGTGCCGGAGAGGGCATCCGGGAACTAATCACCAAAGACAACAGGGCAATAGCGGCACCTGCCCAAATACTCAGAGCGTATTTGGGTTTTTGGAGAAAGGTTTCTATGCAGGTAGGTCCGTACTTGAGGTCGGCCAGGACTTGTTTTGCCGATTTGTAGCGTTGTTTGGGGTTGCGTTCTATCAGTTTATCGAGAATGCGGCCTAATTGGCTGCTGACCGGTTTTTTTAAATAATCCCGCCACACCCAAGTTTCGGTTTTAACGTCGAACAGGTCGAAGGGGGGCACTTCAGTTAGCAGGTGGATGCAGGTAACGCCCAGACTGTAGAGGTCGCTATTGGCGTAAGCGACTCCTTGGGTTTGTTCTGGGGCCACATATTCGGCGGAACCGTTGATGGCCTCCATTGGCTGCAGCTCCGCAGAACCCGAACATGAGGCCCCAAAGTCAACTAAGACCAATTCGGGATTTTTGCTTGTTTCTCGATCGCGACATAAGATGTTATGCGGCTTGATATCCCCGTGAACTACCTGGCGATCGTGCATATAATCCAGTACTGGCAAGACTTGACTCAGGATTTCCCATACTTGAGCTTCCCCAAAGACCCCTTCTTCTTCTAGGGCTGCTGCTAAAGATGGCCCTTCCACATATTCTTGGATTAAATAATAATGGCCATCTTCTTCAAAAGCGGCCAGTAGCTCTGGTATTTGAGAATGTTTGCCGATTTTATCTAGCTGTACTGGGTCGCCGCTAAATTTGGAGTTTGCTGCCGAAGAACGAGCGACTAAATCGCTTACTCGATCTTGCCCCACAAACTGTTTAATTACGCAGTATGTTTTGGCAGGTTTATCTCGATCCTTGGCAAGAAACGTCCGGCTATATATGCTTTGGCCTAAGGGTTTGACGACCTGGTAGCGGTTTTTGAGCAGCAAGCTCGACCCACAACTAATGCATTCGGCATTTCCATTGTCAGTGTTGTGGGGATTTTGGCATTCAGGATTGATGCAGTAACTCATATTTGGCAAGTAATTAGCATATTTGCTCTATGATAGTCTTTCTTTGATGTGACTTACAAACCGGGTGCATTGCTAACTGTCAATTGTTAATTGTCAATTGGGAACTTGTTAATGCTTAAGGGATACTTGGGACGCAAGGTTTTTATAAGCGGTTAGATGCACGATAAAATTAGGGCATTTCATATTGGCAAGCAGCATTGAGTTCAATGGCCGATTAGCCATTGGCAATTGACAATTAACAATTAGCAAAAAAACAGTTATGCCTCTAATTCGGATTAAAAAATCTTGGGAAATCCCAGAGGGGAAAGTCACCCCGGAAGCAGTTTATTTCAACCGCCGTCGGTTTATGAAGAGTTTAATCGGTGCCGGTTTGGGTGGGGCCGTCTTTGGACTGGCCGGCTGCCAACGAGGCGATCGCTCTCTGGCCGAAGATGGTTCTGCTTCTCTGAAAGCCTACCCCAATTTAAGCCGCAATCCAGCTTTCCATCGAGTTCAACGAGCCATTACCGCAGAAGACCTGGCCACTCAATATAACAACTTCTACGAATTTGGCGGCAATAAATCTATTTGGAAAGCGGCCCAAGCATTACCTACGGAAAATTGGAAGGTGGAAGTCACCGGTTTGGTCAAAAACCCGCGAGTTTACGATATCGACGACCTCCAGAAAAAATTCCCCCTCGAAGAAAGGATCTATCGTTTCCGTTGCGTGGAGGCCTGGTCGATGGTGGTACCTTGGGTAGGGTTTCCCATGAAATTGTTAATGGCCGATGTGGAACCGACTTCTAATGCTAAATTCGTCCGTTTTAGCTCTTTTTACGACCCAGAAATTACTAAAGGTCCGGGTTTTTGGGCGGCTAATTATCCTTGGCCTTATACTGAAGGTTTGCGCCTGGATGAAATGGCCAACGAATTGGCGTTTTTTGCCACGGGAATGTACGGTAAAGAATTACCAAAACAAAATGGGGCTCCCTTGCGAGAGGTGATTCCTTGGAAATATGGTTTTAAGGGGGCAAAATCTCTTGTAAAAATTGAATTTGTCGCCTCGCAACCGGCTACTTTTTGGAATACTCTCGCGGCTAATGAATATGGTTTTGAGGCTAATGTTAATCCCAAGGTTCCCCATCCGAGATGGTCTCAAGCTACGGAAAAAGTCGTAAGTTCTGGGGCTAGTTGGTCTTGGGAGAGAATACCGACTTTGCCCTATAACGGTTATGGGGAATATGTGGCAGGTCTTTATAGCTAGGGAATTTGCTAATTGCTAATTGCTAATTGTTAATTGTCTTTTTTCGAGAACGGGATTAGCCATTTTCTCTTTTTTCAAAAATAGGATGCTCCCATTCTATGTATTTTGTTGCTATAATTTGATGTCGATAAAATTAAACGAGGTGCAATTATGGCCCTAGAATTGAAAGTCCCATCAATGGTTTGTAATGGTTGCGTAGACACGGTTACTAAAGCGATTAAAACTGTGGAGTCTGAGGCTGGGGTCGATATTAATTTAGAGACAAAAATGGTAAAGGTTGACGCTAAAGCTTCTCCAGAATCGATTAAACAAGCTATTACTGCCACCGGTCATACTATTGAATAGTGCGTAGTAATCGCTTCAGCGATGGTTAGTAGTAACGACTTTAGTCGTGGTTCGTAGTAATCGCTTCAGCGATGGTTAGTAGTAACGACTTTAGTCGTGGTTCGTAGTAATCGCTTCAGCGATAGTTCTACGAACTAGCATAAGGACCGTCCCGTAAAGCTTTAGCTAAAGCACCGTTATTTTCGCGCAAACCTTCGTAGAAAAATAAAACTTCACCATTAATATTTTGATGGCGGTTGTAGGAAATCGCCCTTAGTAAATCGTACTCGCTAATCCGATATGGACCTACTTTAATTAAAATACCGGGAAATACTATCGGCAATTTTCCGCTTTTTAAATGTAGTTTGACGAGGCGATCGACTAAGTTTTTATAACTAGAAAAATCTCTGCGGTAAAGTTGGGGGTGAATTAAATCCACGATTCCTTTTTCCATCCAACTAGGATAGTCTTGCAAATATTCTCGATAACACCAATTAAAAATTCCCGGCGAAATTGATACTAAAATCTCGGGTTTAATGGCTTTTACTTCTCGATAAAGACGGCTTAAAAAATCGGTTAAAATATCCGCCCTCCACTTCATCCAGAAAGAATTGCGATGGCAAAAGTGGGGGTAACAATTGAATTCTTGATAGTAGCGTTTTTTGGTTTTTTCGTCGTAACCACCCTCCGACGGTAAAGCGGGGAGGCGATCGTCTCCTTGGATGCCGTCAATGTCGTAGTTTCTGACTACTTCTAGGATTATTTCTAGTAAAAAATTCTGCACTTCTGGGTCTAAAGAATTCATCCACTCAAAGCCATTTTTTACTAATAAATTGCCCTTAGAGTCTTTCGCCGCCCACTCCGGTTTTTTGGCCAATATATGGCAGCCTTTCTGTTTGTAGGAACTGACGAAACCGTATTCAAACCAGGGGATAACTTTTAAACCTCGTCGATGGCCCTCGGTGATGACTTCTTGCAAAGGATCCCGGCCTTTGTGGGCCGGATCGATTTCGATGCCGAAGGTCTGTAACATGGTTTTGCAGGGAAATAGGGTTAGTCCTTTGTTCCAGACCACGGGAAAGACGGCGTTAAATCCCGTTTCGGCAAGAAAGTTCATGGCTTGGGCGATCGCGTCCCTAGAGTACAGGACTCTGCTATCAACGTTAGTCAGCCAGACACCGCGCAGTTGTGACATTTTAGATTTTAGATTAATTTAATTCTCCTCAATAGCACTCTAGCCTAGAAAGCCGACCTGTGAAACCCGGTTTTTTGAAACCCAAGAAACCCGGTTTTTTGAAATCCAAGAAACCCGGTTTTTTGAAATCCAAGAAACCCGGTTTTTTGAAACCCAAGAAACCCGGTTTTTTGAAA
>CAZUCT010000136.1:7128-19436 GCA_964619285.1 uncultured bacterium
GAAACCCGGTTTTTTGAAACCCAAGAAACCCGGTTTTTTGAAATCCAAGAAACCCGGTTTTTTGAAACCCAAGAAACCCGGTTTTTTGAAACCCAAGAAACCCGGTTTTTTGAAAAAACCGGGTTTCTGAGATACCGGAGGGCCTTGAGAAAATCTAAAATTAACTTAACTTTAACCTTCTTAACGATTCTTAATACAAATCGTCGTCAAATCGTTCTACTCTAAGCAAATAGGCGCAAATTTCCCATAAATTTTAAGGATTGTACGCCAGAGCGATTAATTTTAGAAAAGAAAAGGACAAATCTAAAAATGAGCGTTAACTTAGCAACCCAATTACGAGAAGGCACTAAAAAGTCCCACACGATGGCAGAAAACGTCGGTTTTGTCAAGTGCTTTTTAAAAGGCGTAGTAGAGAAAAATTCTTACCGAAGCTTGGTCAAAAATCTGTACTTCGTCTATACGGCGATGGAAGAAGAGATGGCCAAACACCAAAATCATGCCATTCTCTCGAAAATTTATTTTCCCGAGCTCGACAGGAAACAAAGCTTAGAGGAAGATTTGTCCTACTACTACGGTCCCAACTGGCGCGAGGAAGTAACTGCTTCTCCTGCCGGTCTTGCTTACGTCCAAAGAATTCGGGAAGTGTCGGAGTCGGAACCAGAATTATTGGTGGCTCATTCTTACACTCGCTATCTGGGAGATTTGTCTGGGGGTCAAATTCTCAAGAAGATCGCTCAAACGGCGATGAATTTGTCCGAGGGAGAAGGTACGGCTTTTTACGAGTTTGAAGAAATCGCCGATGCCAAAGAGTTTAAGAATAAATATCGCCAAGCGATGAACGATCTGCCCATCGACCAAGCCACTGCAGATCGGATCGTGGTGGAAGCTAATGCTGCTTTTGGCATGAACATGAATATGTTTAACGAGTTGGAAGGCAACTTGATTAAGGCGGTCGGTAAGTTGCTGTTTAATTCTCTAACCCGCAAGCGCGGTTCTGGCAGTACCGAGTTAGCTACTGCAGCTGAATAAAAACCGATTTTTTTCTAATTTAATTTGTTTCGTTAGAAGCAAGCTTAGTCGAATCCTGGGGGTTTGATGGGACGATAAACCATCTCATCAGAGCTCCAGGATTCTGCTTTTAAGGACTTGCGTAGTAATAAGGTACCGACTTGTTGGGTTGCGTTTCACAGAGCCCAACCTACGATTTTCCTTCATCTGGTAGTTTATTTTTGCGCGACTCCTAAGACTAATATCCAGTCGCAATAAACAACCAAGGGCGAAAACCAAGGGTTCCGCGCCAGAAACTCAATTGTTAATTGTTAATTGTTAATTGAGATTAGGCTGGGTTTGGTAAAACCGAGGGCAACCCGAATACCATAAAAAACTGCCCTCGATTTAAGTATGCTTCTTTGCTTAAGGAGTAATAGCACCAGACGTTATCCTGGCCGAAAGAAAAAACGCCTACCCAATTCATTTTTAATCGATCGCGCACTTCTTTGTTTCCCTGGGAATCATGGACGGGAACGAAAACGCAGATTTCCTCCAGCTCCAAAAATCGAAAACCATAATCCAAGATGTATGCTGCCGCGATCGCCTTTCCCGCTTCGCTGAATTTGGCAACTATAGAGGCAAGTTGCGTCTTTTCTATGAGTTTAAACTGGGTTGGTTGGGAACCGTTACGGGGTAAAAGAGCGATCGCCTCTTGGGGGCTCGAGCTCAAAACTGTTGCGATGGCGCTATAATTCAACTCCATTTTTATTTCCTTCATTAGTTCGATCCTGTTTTCAAAAAAGTGGCCTCCCGAAGGCGATCGCCTCTTTTTCCCGGCAAGGCGATCGCTTTGGGGAGGCAGTTGTTGGGGCAAAGGCTTTCTGGCGATCCGCCATCCCAGGGAGGGGTTGGCTGCTGAATATTCAGATCTTATTAACTATTTCTTCTTTTGTCAGGGACTAATTGCTTACCCTGAAGCTCCCATTTTTGGCGGCTTAGGGTACCTAAGGGTACCCTAAGCTGTCAAAAAAATTGATTTTTAGGGTAAAATGGCCTTAAGTTTGTAGGGTGGTTGCTTATGTCTTGGATGGATTTTCTGAGGATGATGGCTGATAAATACAGCTTATCTGCGGAGCAAACCGAGGTTTTTTTGTCCAGGTTTAGCGAAGAGAATCAAAATAAATCGGAGAAAGAAATTAGGGAAGACTTTAAGAAATTTCTGGGAATTGATATTGATGTGGAACCTTACAGAAAACGAATGCGAAGGATCTACGCTAAGTTCGCCAAAAACAAACAAAGCCCAGCGGGTTGCTTGGAACTTAATAACGACCGACCGCATAAGTTTTATAAATTGCTAGACTGGCTGCAAAAACAATATGGAGAACCAGAGGAATTAGAAATAGAATACCCCGAGGGCTATGTGCCCCTAGATTCGCCTTTTTATGTAGAACGCTATCCGGTGGAATCTCTCTGTTATGAGACGGTGGAGGAACCGGGAAGTTTAATTAGAATTAAGGCGCCAAAATGCATGGGAAAAACTTCTTTGATGCGAAGAATTTTGACGAAAAAGCGGGAAGAAGAGTATCAAAATGTTTATTTAGATTTTTCGAGTTTAGAATCGGCGGTATTAACTAATTTAGATAAATTAGAACGTTGGCTGTGTATTAAAATCGGACAACAGTTAAATTTAGAGAATAAGTTAAAGGATTATTGGGATGAAGAATTGATGACAGTTAATGAAAACTGCACGGCTTATTTTCGAGATTACGTTTTAGCTGAAATTAACTGTCCTTTAGTGCTAGGGTTTGACGAAGTGGATCGCCTCTTTTCCTATCCAGAAGTAGCGGCAGATTTTTTTGCAATGCTGAGAAGTTGGCACGAGGAAGGAAAGATTTCTGAAACTTGGCAACAACTGCGAATAATCCTAGCTTATGCCACGGATATTTATATCCCTTTAGACTTAAATCAATCTCCATTTAATGTAGGCTTTCCTGCGGAATTGCCGGAGTTTAACCGAGAGCAAATAGAAAGTTTAGCCCAAGTTCACAAACTAGATTTAAACGAGAAAGAAATAACAGATTTTATGACAATGGTAGGAGGGCATCCCTATTTAGTTAGATTGGGTTTTTATTATCTTGCCAGGGGGGAAACTACGATGAAAGAATTGTTAATTAATGCCCCTACCGAAGCGGGAATTTATAGCGATATTTTGCGCAGAATTTTGGCAACTTTGGAAACTTCGCCGGAGTTACTAGAAGTTTTTAAAAAGCTGGTTACTTCATCGCTACCGGTAGTGTTAAAACCTAATCTAAATCGAAAATTATGCGCTTTGGGCTTGGTTAAGCAAGAGGGTAATTATCTAGTCCCAGGTTGTAATTTATATCGGGAATATTTTAGTAAAGTGTTTAGTTTATAGCTCGGAAACCAAGAAACCTGGGGTGCATCTCAATTTTGAATAAAACCAAGGAATTAACGCTTTTTGCTAATGGCTAATTGCTAATTGCTAACTGCTAATTGTTAATTTAGGAATTGGTAAAACATTACTCAAAAATCGGAATTGCAAGCTGCTTCAAACCCCCACACTCTTGAGTTGGGGAGCATCTCATATTTGTAAAAATAGAAAATTGTCTAACCCCGCTTATTTATTGCTTTACCATTAGCAATTAACAATTAGCAATTAGCGATTAGCCATTAACAATAATATGACCGAAAAACATTCAAAAGCGCTTTATCAAATAGGTGGAAGTCTGCCAGCAAATGCTTCTACTTATGTTAAAAGAAAAGCAGACGAAGAACTTTACAAATACTTAAAAGCTGGAGAATTTTGCTACGTTTTAAATTCGAGGCAAATGGGCAAATCTAGCTTGCGAGTTAGAGCCATGAAAAGATTGCAGTCGGAAGGTACGATTTGTGCTTTTATTGATTTGAGCGCTAGCGGAAAATCGGATATCAATTCGGAAAAGTTTTATGGGGGTAATTTAGTACAAAAACTGGTAAGCGGTTGCGGTATTGGCAAAAAGTTTAACTGGCAAAGTTGGTGGCGAGAAGACCGAGATTTGCTTTCGCCTTTGCAGCGGTTTGAGAAATTTTTGCGGGAGGTATTGTTGGTAGAAATCAAAGAAAATATTGTTATTTTTATCGACGAAATTGATGGGACTTTGAGCTTAAATTTTTCTGTAGAGGATTTTTTTGCTCTGATTAGATTTTGCTTCAACCAGCGGGCGGACTATCCAAAATTTTATCGCTTAACTTTCTGTTTGTTGGGAGTGGCGACTCCTGGAGATTTAATTTCGGACAAACAGCGTACTCCTTTTAATATAGGTAAGGCGATCGCCCTATCAGGTTTTACTTTTGAGGAAGCGAAACAGTCTTTAACTGTAGGTTTTAAAGATAAATTTGATAACCCAGAACGAATTTTAAAAGAGATATTATATTGGACGGGAGGACAACCGTTTTTAACGCAAAAGTTGTGCGATTTAACTGTTAAATACGCCGATCGAACCTCGCCTAAGATTGCAGAATTAGTTAAAACTAATATTATAGAAAATTGGGAAGAAAGAGATAATCCCGAACATTTGCGAACTATTCGCGATCGCCTTCTCAACAACCAACAAAGTACCAGCAGATTATTGGGTTTGCATCAAAAGATTTTAACCTCCACCGCAGGAGTTAATGCCGATAGTTCTCCCGAACAAAACCAACTGCGACTGTCAGGTTTAGTAGTTCAAAAAAACAATAACTTAGAAATTTATAACCCAATTTATAAAGAAATATTTAACCAACAATGGATAGATAGAGAACTGGATCGACTCCGGCCCTATAGTCAAGCGATTAACGCTTGGTTGCGATCGCAGCGACGAGACGCATCCCGCTTGTTGCGAGGGCAAGCATTACAAGAAGCCCTAGACTGGGGCAGAGATAAAAACCTCGGTAACGACGACAGCACTTTTATTACAACCAGTCTAGAAGGAGAGCTAGCGGCAGAAAGACAAGCCAAACAAATATTAGAAACCGCCAACGAAAAAGCCCAACGCCTGATAGCGGAAGCCAAAGAAGGCACAAAACTGGAACGTGCGGCCAACCAGGCATTGCGGGATTTCGAGTTTCGGCGAAAAGGAGAGCTCCCATCCCTGGTTTGGGCGATGAAAACCGGAGCTGCCTTGCTGGCAATAGTCTCTGACGATCGCCCTCTAGAAGAATACCCCGCCAGCAGCCCCCTATTTGCCCTGCAGCAGATTCTAGCCAAAATAAAAGAGCGTAACATATACCATCACGCCGAGTGGGTAACGGATGTCTGTTTTAGCGCCGATGGGGAATTGGTGGCAACTGTCAGTAACGATCGCTGCGTCCGGTTGTGGGCTCTGGGGGGAAATCTCCTAGCCTCTCTCCCCGGGCATAGGGCTCTGGTAACGAGTATATCTTTTTGCCGGGAAGGAAAATACCTAGCAACCGCCAGCAGCGATGGCATAGTCAGGCTGTGGGATTTAGGGGGAAACAAAATAGAAGAATTTGCCTGCCATAACGCTCCGTTATGGAGCGTAAGTTCGAGCCCCGACGGCAAGTATCTGGCGATCGCGAGCTACGATCGCACGGCGAGATTGTGGAGTTTAGGAGGGGAGCTAATAACTACCTTCCTGGGGCATACCGCCCCTGTAACTGCGGTATGCTTTCACCCCGACGGTAAAACTTTGGTAACTGGTAGTTTAGACGGAACCGCGCGGTTGTGGGATTTTGCTGGAAATCAAATCGGGGAAATCCTCAGCGACTCGGAAGCCATAACTAGCGCGAGTTTTAGTCCCAAAGGGGATTTGCTGGCTGCAGCCCGCTTGGATGGCAGGGTTCGCCTGTGCGATTTAAAGGGCGATCGCCTTGTCGATTTAGTCGGTCACAGGGACTCGGTAACGAGAGTCTGTTTTAGCCCCGATGGGGAATTGGTGGCAACGGCCAGTTTGGACGAAACCGCCAGGTTGTGGGATTTAGGGGGAAAGCAGGTAGGAGAGTTGGTCGGGCATACTGGGGCGGTAACGAGTATCTGTTTTAGTTCCAGGGGCAAGAAACTGGTGACATCAAGTTACGATCGCACCGCTCGCTTGTGGGATTTGGGGGGGAAGGGAGAAGTGGAGTTAGTCGGTCATGGCAACGATCTCGGGAGTATTTGTTTTAGCCCCGATGGGGAATTGCTTGCAACTGCGAGCCTTGACGGTACCGCTCGCTTGTGGGATTTGGCGGGAAATAGCATCGCCACTCTGGAAGGACACGCCAACTCGGTAACGAGGGTCTGTTTTAGCTCCGATGGGGAATTGGTGGCAACTGCCAGCGTTGACGGAACCGCTCGCCTGTGGGATAAGGAGGGAAAGCCGATGGCCCAATTAGTCGGGCATACAGGCTGGGTAACGGGGGTTTGTTTCACTGGCGGGGGTTTGGCAACTGCGAGCGTAGATCGTACCGCTCGCTTGTGGGATTTGGCGGGAAATCCGATGGCGGAGTTGCGAGGGCATGGGGATTCCGTCTGGAGGGTTTGTTCGAGCCCGGGGGGAGAGCTAATTGCCAGTGCCAGCGTTGACGGTACGGCTAAGTTGTGGGCTCTGGCAGGAAATTTAATCGGGGAACTGCGAGGACATCGGAACTCGATCGCGAGTATCTGTTTTAGCCCCGATGGAGAGCTAATCGCCACTGCGAGTTTCGACGGTACTGCTAAGTTGTGGTATGCCACTGGAGAGCTAAAAGCAACTTTTCGAGACCATGGCGATCGGGTAATGGCGATCGCTTTTAGTCGCGACGGTCGGTTTTTGGCAAGTGCCAGTAGCGATCGCTCTGCCCGGTTGTGGGATTTGGAGGGCAAGCAAGTAGCGGGGTTCCACGGGCATACCGCTCCGGTTAGCAATGTATCTTTTAGTCCGGCGGGCAGGATCCTGGCCACTGCCGGCGGTGACGGTAGCGCTCGCTTGTGGGATTGGGCGGGAAATCAAATAGGGGAGTTTCCGGGGAACAACAAGTCGGTAACGAGTATAAGTTGGAGTCCCGACGCTAAGTTTTTGGCAACTGCCAGCGAGGATGGCAGGGGCAGGTTGTGGCGGGTAGAGAGTTTGGCAGAATTGTTAGAGCGAGGTCGTGAGTGGTTGATTTCTACCAAGGACTCCCCACCATCGTGAAACCGGCCCAGAAATAAGGATGGGAAAAATCGTTACCGACGACTCTGGGAATATAAGGAGAGGATAAAGATAGCTGGCGAGTCGAACCCTGCAAAAGCGCTCCCTCAACTTGCACCTCTCCCCGCAACATTGCCAACTGCGCCTGGCGCAAAGCCTCGGCCTTAATGGGAGTAGATTTCAAATGCTGGTAAAATTCCACCATCAACCCCAAAGTGCCGACATCGCTAACGTTCCACAAGCTCGCCAAGGCCGACTTCACTCCTGCCCTCACGGCCAAACCGGCAAAACCCAACTCCGAGTCGCCCTCGCGATGTTGCATCCGCAAGGCAACGCCTTCGCCTCCCACAGCAGTCCGACAAGCGCTCAACACCAACAACTCGACCTGGGGCTCCTTGTACCATTGCAAATCCCGCAACCGGTCTAAGGGCACTTTGCTCTCCCAAAACTGAATGTAAGAATCTTCGCGAGACTGAAAATCGGCATGAGTCGCCAGATGAATAATCCGGTAAGAGTCGCGATCGCGCGCTGCTTTCAAATTCTCAAAAGTAAAATCCCCATTTAACAAAGACTGCCCCGGCCACAACTCTTCAATACTCCTCACCTCGGCGGCTACGTTGAGCAAATCTGGCTGGCGGGGGTCGGCAAAATCGGAAATGCCTAAAGCTAACACCCGGGCATCTTTGACTCCCTCGTAACTGGCGTTAGTCAAGCTGACGCTGGGAATCAAACTAAAATTATACTTTTCAATCAAAAACCGTTCTCCATCGTGCAAGGCCGCCAGAGGCATCGATCGCAACCCTTCGTCCAAACAAAACAGCAAAGTATCGATATCTGCTTCCTCTAAATAAGGTTCCAGGGGCGCGATTATCCAATCGTAAAGCTGTCTGGCAGCCGGCCAATGAGTCGTTTTCGGGTCGCTTACTTCTCGCCGAAACTCCTTTACCATTCGCCGCAATTTTGTTTCGTCAGCTTCCCGAATAGTTTTGACTACCGGCGGTCCGTCTGGGGGCACTAACATCAGGGTCAACCCGCCCTCGGATTTTAGTTCTACTCCTTCTATAGTTTCGACGAAGGTTTCGGGATAGGCGATCGCGTAAATAACCGCCGGTTTTTGTCCGGTTTTTGCCTCGATATCTCCCAACAGGTCTTTAACCGTAGTTTCGGCGATCGCTCGATCCGACAATTGAGGCGCGATCGCCGCTTCCGTATCGTTGCTGGAAACTGGCGGCGGCATGGGAGGCCGGCTCATTCTGTTTGTTTCCCTATCCGGCCTTAACCCCGAGGAATTGCGCCCTCCATCTATTCTCCTTGGCGGCGGTGGCGACAGTCTGCCGGGTTCAATTTGTAGCGGTGGCGGGGGAGCGCCTCTGCCAGTTAGCGGCGGTGGCGGCACCAGCGCGTTACCCACTCTCACTGGCGGTGGCGGCGGCCCTCCTGGAAATCGCTCTCCTCCAGGGGGTTGTGCCGGCGGGGCCATAACCAGGTTTCGCGGCAGGTTTCGCTGCAGTTGCATTGGCGGCGGAGGCGACGGGGGAAAGTTTTGTCCGCCTCGCATCGGCGGTGCTGGCGGGGGCGGTATCAATACATCTCCAGCTATAATTGGCGGTGGGGGTTCTTTTCTGCCGGTGAGTTCGACGCGATCGCCTTCTTTTTTGAGATCCGTTGCGCTTTGGCGATCGCCCCCTGTCAGCAGCTCGGGCAAAGACGCTCTACTAAGGAGCCTCACCTGCATCCGATCTACCTCCAAGCTCAACAAATGCCCCCTTTGACCGATACGCACTAAACTTTCTGTCGGTACCGGAGTTATCCAGACGTTACCTCCAGGAGCGCTGAGAGTACCGATATTCATACTGCTGTTACCGACCAGCAAGAGATTGTGTCCTTCTCCCACGGCTAAATTGCCCATATTATAGACCGAGCCCGAGGGCACTTCCGGGAAAATCAAAGCCCTGGGAGAGCCCGTTAAAGATTGATAGTCATTTGCTCCTACTGCGGAAAATCGATCGTTACCAAAACCGATACCGCTGGCCCCAGTAGCAATTAAGGAAGCGGGTAAATTTAAACTGGCATTTTGACCGAAAACGATGCCGGCGGGATTCATTAAATATAAATTAGAATTGCCCCCGGTCATTTGCAAAATGCCATCAATAATAGAAGTATCGCCGCCGATGCGAACTAAAATATTTTGAATTTCTGGGGTGGATAAAAAGTTAGCTGTTTGCCCTCGATCTAAATTAAATTGTTGGAAACTGTGGAATAAATTGTCTCCATCTCCCGATTTTTGACCGCCATAAATATCTAAGCGGTTGCCGCTGGGAGTTACAATAGTTCCGGTGCCGTCGTTGGCGGGAGTAATTTGAGCTAAAGCAATTAATGAGGGAAAAAGGCTAATTATTCCCCCACTTAAAATGCTCGATCCAATTCGATAAAGTCTATTTATCATTTTCTATTTCGCCTAACTCTACAGCTTTTATAGCGTATTTATCTGCCAGATTGACTAAACCGATTTCGAGGTAAAGTTGCTCCAACATTTGGTAAATTTTATCGTTTTCGGTGTCGCTGGCAGCTAGTTTTTCTAAAAGAGCGATCGCCTCGCTTCTCAGATTATTTTCTCGATAAAATCGAGCTAACTTTAAGCTCTTTTCTTCTGCTGTAGATGCCTCTATTGCCCCTGCTGCATTTTTAATCTGGAGGCGATCGCTTTCATTTATTATCTCAAATCCCTGTACCAAATTTTCATCGTCCAGAGAAGATGCCCCCGTATTTGCATCAACAATAATCGTATAATAAACCCCCGGTTCTAACACCGGTTCCCCCGGATAAACTACCTCATTTTCTGTTACTTCATTTTGCCAAAGATAACCCGACGGTCCTTTAACAATTACGGTGTAACTGGTAGCATCTTTAACCGGGTTCCAACGAATCATCGGTCGCCCGTTTAACAGTAAAGTTCGACGGGGACTAATAACATAAGGAATAGTTTCCGAAACTGCAACCGCCCCCCTACTCGGCAATAAATCTTCGTCGTCAAAATCGTTATTTGTTTCTGCTGTTAAAGTCTCATTTTCCTGCCCGCAATTATCTCTATTTCCTAACTCAAAAAACCTCTCCCACCAATGCTCTCTAATGCAAGGTTTTGCGATTTCATCCCTTGTCTCCCCTGTCTCGTTTGTCTCCCTTGTCTCTTTTTCTGGAGTGGCGGCGAAGGAAAGTATGCTACCTGAAAATATTAAACCAAAAACCATTAAAACCGAAAAAATAAATTTCATTGTCATACTCCTTATTATACGACTGACAATTAACAATTAACAATTAACAATTAACAATTAACAATTAACAATTAACAATTGACAAACAACTAATACAAACGCTGCCGGGCCATAGTTTGCCAAATCTTAGTTTCGGGATTAAACCCCGGTGGAGATTCGAGGCAATTTTGCCAGACAGACAAAGCACTATTTCTATTATCTCCTAATTCTCGAACTTGTGCCAGCAAACAATAAGCGGGAGTATTGTCTTTATCGAGGGCGATCGCCTGTTGGAGATGAGATTCTGCCTCAGCATATTCCTCCCTTTGAAAATAAACCCAACCCAAATTTTTATGCAGATCCGATTTTACCACATCGGCAATAAAAGGATGTTCGGCAGCGTTCAAACCCTCCCACAATAACGCCACTGCCCCTGGATAATTTCCCTCCAAAATATGCAGTCGCGCCAAATTATTAATCGCCCTAGTTATCACGGTTGGATTTTCGCTTTGCAATGCCTTTTGATATTCAGTTTTAGCACATTCAAAATTAGCTATTTCTTCGCAAACCCAACCTAAATTATAAAGAGCTTTCGGATTATCTTTATCCAACATTAACGCCAATCTAAAATAAAATTCGGCGCTGGCAAGTTGATTTTTCCTAAAGTTATCTGCCCCCAGTTTATTTACTTGAGTTGCTAAATGGGGCAGGGCAAATTCTTGCCACAAATTGCCTACTTTTGGCAGCAACAACCGCGAACTAATTAAACTCAGAAATAACAACCCCACCCACTGCCACTTTAAGGAAACAAACAAGGAAGTAAAAATAGTAGATAACTTATCTTTTTTTTCTGTTTCGGTGAAACTCTGGAGGCGTTTTAAAATAAATTTAGTATTTTTCGGTCGCTTTTTAGGGTTAGATTCCATCAAATCGTCGATTAAATCTGCCAGGGATTTAGAAACTTGGGGCGCATTTTTCCTCCAACTTAATCTTCCCACATTCGTAGAACGGGCATCTTGCCTGTTCGTAGGAAAATCCATCGGCGATCGCCCGGTTAACAAATGTACGAAAGTCCGCCCCAAAGCAAAAAAATCGGAGGGAAAAACCGCATCTCCCGTCATTTGTTCTGGGGCGGCATATCCCAGGGAACCGATTTGAGTTCCCCCCCATTCTCCTACTCCTACAGTACCAAAATCTATGGCTGCTAATTGTCCGTTTGGTCGGACGATTATATTAGATGGTTTAATATCCCGATGTAAAATATTTTGACTGTGGATTAGGTCTAAAATTTTAACTAATTGTTCTAACCATTCTAAAGCTTCTTCTTCAGAAATAGCCCCGTGTTTTTCTATCCAAGTTTCTAAGTTTTCTCCTTCGATTTTTTCCATCACCAAACAATGCAAAGTCTGGCGAGGTTTGGCAATATCGACGGTGAAATAACCGTCCGGTTCTATTTTGGGAATGCCCGGATGTCTCAACCACATTAAGGCCCTCGCCTCTTGTTTGAACAGGCGAATTAAATCGGGATTGTTGTTATATTTTAAGACTTTCATTACTTTTAAACTCCCCCAATCTTCCTCCCCCTTCCCCCAGTCTTCTACCTCAAAAATTTCTGTGGGGTGTCCGGGCAAAGGAGGTCGCAAGGGACGGATTAAAAAGTAGCGATCGCCTATTAATAATTCAGTCCCGCAACAACGACATTTTTCTTCTTCTTCGGGGTTTTCCCGATGGGTACATTTAGGATTAATACAGTATTTCATAGATTGTTAATTGTTAGTTGTTAATTGTTAATTGTTAGTTGCCTCAATCGCTAAAGCGATTACTACGAACCATCGCTAAAGCGATTACTACGAACCATCGCTAAAGCGATTACTACGAACAATCGCTAAAGCGATTACTACGAACCATCGCTAAAGCG
>CAZUCT010000137.1:0-19195 GCA_964619285.1 uncultured bacterium
CCTCCCCCAGACCATTGCCGGTGCGCGGTGCGCACCCTACGGGAGAGCGATCGCCTTTTTTACCTCAACCCAGAAACCCGGTTTTTTCAAAAAACCGGGTTTCTTACATATCGCTTTTTTTACCCCCAAGAGGCGATGTTGCATCCGCAAGGCAACGCCAACGCCCCACCAACAACCCATCCGCACTCGTCCCTTCACTCGTCCGCTGCTAACCGATCGCCTTTTTTCCTCCCCCAGACCATTGCCGGTGCGCGGTGCGCACCCTACGGGAGAGCGATCGCCCTTTTTACCCCAACCCAGAAACCCGGTTTTTCCAAAAAACCGGGTTTCTTACATATCGCTTTTTTTACCCCCAAGAGGCGATGTTGCATCCGCAAGGCAACGCCAACGCCCCACCAACAACCCATCCGCACTCGTCCCTTCACTCGTCCGCTGCTAACCGATCGCCTTTTTTCCTCCCCCAGACCATTGCCGGTGCGCGGTGCGCACCCTACGGGAGAGCGATCGCTTCCAACCCAGAAACCCGGTAATTTCGGCAAAACCGGGTTTCTTAATTTCGCCGTTGCTAACCGCTGAAACCGCAACAAGTCCTATACGACTAAAGTCGTTACTACGAGCGATCTAGAACCGACCCTCCCGCCACTGGCGCACCGAATTAATAACATAAATTTTCTCGCAGCGTTTCAAAGTCTCCAGGGCGATCGCCTCCTCCCGCACTTTCCCCGTCTCCAGCAAATAACCCCTAAACGTACCCGGCAACAACCCGCACTTCACCGGCGGCGTCAGCAACTCCCCCCCACACAACACCACCAGATTACCAATACAAGTTTCCGTCGCTTCCCCCCACTGGTTCCACAAAACTACATCGTCGCAGTTAGGGCAAGCATTTCGCGCTTTCTCGTAAATTTCCCGGTTCGTAGTCTTGTGGTACAAAAAAGGATTAGTCGCATCTACCGGCATCGGCGATACCCTCAATTTCACCGGTTCGCAGACCGCAGAAAACGGACTCGCCTCCAAACTCGCCCCCCCATCGGCAGCTACCAACAACCGCACTTTATGGGAAACCGGCGGCAGCGACTTCGCCAAAATCTCCAATTTCTGCTTAACCTCCTCCAAATTCAGCCCATACCCGAAATATACCGCCGAGTCTCGCAACCGTTGGAGGTGGTAGCTTAATAAAAAATACCCCTCCCCCGGTTGCCATAACATAGTCTCCAACAGGGAAAACTCCGGGCGGTTGGCGGTCAAAACCCCCGCCTTTACCTGACATTCTCCATACTCGTCCCCGCTAACCGAGTCCCAGACGATACCGCCCCCGACTCCGTATTCGGCCCGATCGCTCTCTTTATCTATTAATACCGTCCTAATGGCAACGTTAAATTGAGCCTCCCCTTGGGGGGAAACGAAACCCATACTGCCCGTATAAATGCCGCGCGGCGTTGCTTCTAAATCCCGGATAATCTCCATCGTGCGGGCTTTTGGGGCTCCGGTGATGGAAGCGCAGGGAAATAAAGCGGTCATAATTTCGCTGAGGGAAGCGGCGGTAGTGGCGGTGACGGTTGAGGTCATTTGCCACAGCGTCGGATAGCGTTCGACGTCGAACAAACTGGGAACGCCAACGCTGCCTATGTCGGCAACTCGCCCCATGTCGTTGCGGATCATATCTACAATCATCACGTTTTCGGCCCGGTTTTTGGGGCAATTTTGCAACCTTCGGGCGATCGCTTCGTCTTCTGCGAGAGCGAGCCCCCGTCCGGCGGTTCCTTTCATGGGGCGGGAAGTTAGGCGAAGGCGTTGCCTTGCGGATGCAACATCGCCCTCCAGACGGAAGAACAGTTCCGGCGAGGCCGAACAGATGGCATAGCGATCGCTCTCGAAATATGCCCCGTAGTCTGCCTGTTGGGACCGTATTAATTTAAGGAACAACTGCCAGGGGTCGTTCCTGAAGGGAGCTTGCAGCCGCATGGTATAGTTGACTTGGTAGGTTTCTCCTCTGGCGATGCGTTCTTTGATGGAGGCGATCGCTCTTTCGTATTCCTCCCGAGTTACCGTTGGCTGCCAGTCGAGCAGACAATCTCCAGTAGCAGCGGGGGCAGGCAGTCGGACGATTTCCGGTTTTTGGTAGAGTCCGAACCACAGCAAAGGCAGGGCCGATGGTTTGTGAGTTTTGAGGACCGGGTCGAAGGCCGTTGCAGCTTCGTAAGCGATGAAACCGGCCCCATAGAGATGAAGCCGGCGAATGGTTGTTTCCAGTTCTTGCAAGCGGGGAACTACTTCTTCGAGGCGATGGGCTTCGATTATTTGTTCCGGTTCTTGGAAACAAAGCCACTGTTGGAGTCGGGCATCGTGAATAATTAGGCGATCGCTAGTTAGCATTGTTACTCTAAGCCCACTTTACTGGATAAAGTATGCAGTTGTACTGTATCCCCTGCGGGAATTAATTGTTGGCGCATATAGTCTATAATTCTGTTGTTTTCGTCGGAGATTATTACTCTAGCACCGTGTCCTTCTCGCAATACCTCGTCGCGATCGCGCTCTTCGTAAGCTACTATAATTAGCGTATCTCCCGCACCGCACAAACGCGCCGCCGCACCGTTTACGCAAATAACACCGCTGCCAGGTTCTCCCGGCAGTACATAAGTCGATAATCTATTCCCGTTAGTTACGTTCCAGATATTCACTTCTTCTAATGGTAGTATTCCTACTTTTTCAATTAAATTTTTATCAATAGTAATACTACCTACATATTCAATATTTGCCTCAGTCACCCGCACTCGATGGAGTTTGGCGTGCATAAGTTTTATTTGGGACATCCTCGATTTTCCTCTAAAATCTAAAATAAGTTAATTTATCAAAAGGCCAATGGCCAGCGAAAGGCCACTAACCAGGGGGCCGCTGACCGAAATAAATTTTAACATAACTGGCCATTATTTGCTAGTTCGTAGTAATCGCTTCAGCGATGAGGTCGTTAAAATAAACAAAAAAGTAATTCCCAATTCCCCATTCCCAATTCCCCATTCCCAAAAAGGAAAACTAATGCGTTATGCAACCGTTATTGAAAAAGCCACAAAAAATTACTCGGCTTACGTTCCAGACTTGCCCGGTTGCGTGGCAACTGGAGGTACAATTGAGGAAGTAGAACTGCAGATTAAAGAAGCCATTGAGTTTCATATAGAAGGATTGGAAATAGAAGGTTTACCTATTCCAGAACCTACTACTTTATGCAAGTATGTTGAGTACAATGATGGGAAAAATTCGGCATAGTTTCTTATGTTAATTGTTAGTTGTTAATTGTTAATTCATGGAAACTTTCCCACGCTTCCCAAAAAATATAAACAGATAAAATTGCTAATAAACCTCTAAAAGCTAAACTTACTACTTTCTCTGGTAACTTTGGCAAAAAGCGGGTGCTAAACTGCGCCCCTAACAAACCGCCAAAACCTAAAATTAAGCCATATTCCCATAAAACATTACCGCGAATAGCGTGCCCTGCAGTAGCAGAAATAGCCGTAATCACGATAACTCCCAAACTGGTTTGAATCGCCCTTTTAATCGTTTCATCTAATAACAAAATTTGCAAAGGCACCATAATTACCCCGCCACCGACACCAAACAAACCTGCTAATAAACCGGCGGCGCTGCCCGTGGCAATTCTACTAATAATGTCTCTGTTTTTATTAACCGTAGAACGGGCATCTTGCCTGTTCTGCAAATCTTTAGGCGCTTCTTCCAGATTTTCTCTGCCTTCCTCCTCAATTTTTTTCCTGGCAGTAATGCGCTTGCGAACTTCAACTAAATAGATATTTAAAAGCAACAGCAAGCCAAAAGCAACCAACAACCAATGTTCGGGAAATTTATCTGCTAAAAAAGCACCTAATTGAGCGGTTAATAAAGCTGGCAAACCGATGCCTAAAACTTGTTTAAAATTGAGATAACCCATGCGCCAATTTTGGATGCTGCCGGAAGAAGCGGTAATGACAATTGATAAAGCGCTGGTGGCTACTGCTTGCACCGGTTCGCAACCTAATGTTAATAATAAAGGCACCAAAACCGTGCCCCCGCCAATACCTAAAAAACCCGCCAAAACGCCGGCAAAAAGTCCTGTAGCTGCTAAGATTAATAATTCAATAGGTGTCATGTTAATTTTAGTATTTGTCAATTGTCAATTGTCAATTGTTAATTGTTAATTGTTGACCCGATCCAATATTTTTGCTTTTTATGAGGCGCTCCCCAGATTATGAGGTTAGACTAACAGGCAAGATGCCTGTTCTACAAGACTTTTTATGACTACAAGCAACCTGAAATCTTCCCTACCTTTACCCCCAGGCAGTCTGGGTTTGCCCGTCATCGGCGAAACCATCGCCTTTCTCACCGATGGCAAATTTGCCGAAAAGCGGGAAAAAAAATACGGTCCCATTTTCAAAACTAACATTTTTGGCCGCCCCACCGTAGTTATGGCAGGGCCAGAAGCCAATCAATTTCTCTTCGCCAACGAAAATAAATATTTTGCCGCCACCTGGCCGAAAAGCACTCGCATCCTTCTGGGCCCCGCTTCCCTGTCAACCCAAACGGGAAGTTTCCACCAGCAACGCCGCAAGTTAATGTCCCAAGCTTTCCAACCTCGCGCCCTGGCAGGTTATCTACCCGCTATGGAACGCATCACCGCTAGCTATCTGGAAAAATGGCAGGGGATGGGAACTCTAACTTGGTACCCAGAATTGAGAAATTATACCTTTGACATTGCCAGTCGGTTGTTGGTGGGTAGCGATCGCGGTTCGGAAACAAAACTGGTCGAACTATTTGAAAATTGGGTGGCGGGTTTGTTTACCATCGCCCTACCTCTACCAGGAACGAAATTTAAAAAAGCGTTGCGCTGCCGGCAGCAGTTGTTGGCAGAGATGGAAAAAATTATTTTGCGGCGACAAAAAGAACAAAACCCAGGCGAGGATGCTTTGGGGATCTTGTTGCAAGCGCGGGATGACAATGGTAACTCTCTGCCTTTGGAGGAACTTAAAGACCAGATTTTGTTGCTGTTGTTTGCCGGTCACGAGACTTTAACTTCGGCGATCGCTTCTTTCTGTTTGTTAATGGCGCAGCATCCAGACATTGCCGATCGCGCCCGAGAAGAACAACAAAAATTGGTAACTTCGGAACCCCTGACAATGGAACGGTTAAAACAAATGACTTATTTAGATGCAATTCTCAAAGAGGTTTTGCGAATAACTCCTCCAGTAGGCGGCGGGTTTCGCGAAGTTATAGAAGATTGCGAATACGGAGGTTATGCCATCCCCAAAGGTTGGGCAACTCAATACAACATCGGTAAAACTCATCAGAACGAGAATATTTATCCCCACCACGAACAGTTCGACCCCGATCGCTTTATTGGCGAAGATGCGGCGGATAAAAAACAGCGTTTCGGTTACGTTCCCTTTGGCGGCGGTATGCGAGAATGCCTCGGCAAGGAGTTCGCCCGCTTGGAAATGAGAGTTTTTGCCGCGATGTTATTGCGAGGTTATCGGTGGGAGTTGTTGCCAGAACAAGATTTAAGTTTGGTCGCCGTACCAACTCCCCACCCCCGAGATGGTTTAAAGGTAAAGTTTAGTTCGTAGTAATCGCTTTAGCGATTTTTATGAATCGCTAAAGCGATTACTACGAACAAGAGCTATTATCCTAATTTGGCGATCGCCCCCTTCGGCAAATAAATTGTTCTCAACATTCCATGGACTCCTTTGTTCGGACTATTTACTACTTGAGTTATGTTAAAATCGGCGGCGATCGAGCATAAAACATAAGCATCTTCGGCGCTCAAATCTGCCAACTTTTCCAACCAATAGATCGTATCTTTTAAAGCTAACTCGAAAGCTTCATCCAAAGTAGGAGCAAATCCCATTGTAATTAAATCGAACGGTCCTAATGCAAAAGGCGAATTTATCTTTAAATCTTTGCGCAATTTAATTTTAATTCGACCTTTCATCGAAGTTTCTATGGCCGTTACATTTACTTCGCCGTTGCCTTGGGCCGCGTGACCGTCGCCAATAGAAAATAAGGCTCCGGGAACGAATACTGGTA
This sequence comes from uncultured bacterium, assembly GCA_964619285.1. Classification (GTDB taxonomy): domain Bacteria; phylum Cyanobacteriota; class Cyanobacteriia; order Cyanobacteriales; family Microcoleaceae; genus CALKCV01. Next base: position 6,070 of record CAZUCT010000137.1, read on the forward strand.
AGAAAATACGAGAACCCCTGGTTAATTCTTTATTATCAATATTACCTCCATAATTCCCCGGTGGAATCGAGGAACGAGAAGTATCTTCCGTGGCAACTCCTAAGATGCCAAAGAAAGGATGGATGTCAACAAAAATGCGGCTTTGGGGCCGAAATTCTGCCCATTTATTGTCTAAATCTAGGGGAATAAATTCCACTCGCGGTTCTTTAAAACGTTCCGGTAACGCTCCCCAACCGGGACGAATTGCATTAAAACCAATTGGTAATAGAGGATAGACATCTTCTATTATTACTTCTAAAACGTCTCCAGGTTCGGCACCGTTAACGTAAATGGGGCCGGTTAATAAATGAGGTCCGGGGCCTATCTTTCTTTCAGGGGGTAAGTTCTGACAAATATCTAGAAAATCCGGGGTGAGAAAAGCCGGTGGGGCTTTGTCGTAAACGTAGTAACCGGTGTAGGTTTCGACGTGGACGATATCGCCGGAGTTAATGGCGATCGCCGGTTCGAGTTTATGGGAGAAACCTCCCAGATGTACCGTGTTACGATTTGCTCTGAGGATGCGGTCTGTCATATAGCAATTCCCTTTTTAATGAGGTACAAAAATTTGACGATTTAGGCAAGAAGCAAGAGGCAAAAGGCAAGAGTAGGGAATAGGAAATAGGGAAAAGTAGATAAAAAAAGATAGGTTTTCATTTTTTTCTGCTTTTTAAATTATGACAACCTATTTAGGATTCCTATAGATTTTAGATTTTGTTTTAACTAGAGAGTCGGTCGAGAAACCCGGTTTTTTGAAAAAACCGGGTTTCTGGGATACCGTAAAACTGGGTTTCTGGCATACGACTTGCTCGGTGGATAAATTGATTATAATCTATTATAGTGTAGTTGGGCTATATGTAAACTCTGTCCAATATTTTTGGGTATTCAAACCATGACTGGAGCATCAGATTTTCTCCTAATTAGCGATTTAGAAATCCTCGATTTAAAGCATCGCCTTCGTATCTATCCCTTTAACCAAATCTTTGCTAGACTCAAATTAAACTGTCAGGCAATTAAAGAATTAGGAGTAGAAAATATTGTCTTAAAACCGCCATCAAATAGTCTGTTTGTAATTTATAACGTCCTCCAGGAATTAGGATTAGCCTATAAATTAGCCGACGACCTCGAAGCTGGCAATCTCGCTAAAAATATTATTAATAAAATTACCGCACATCCTTTAAAATATCCTAATATTTTCGCCGAAGAAATTCATACAGCTTTTATTTTAACCGGAATTATTATTTTTGAGGATTTGTACGGGGAATTATTTACGAAAAAAGAGCGAGATTGGATTAAACATTTTATCGGGGTTACGGCTAAAAAACTCTGGAATCAATCTTTTAAACAACCCTGGGGGCAGCGTCCAGATAATCGGTGGAACCATACAATTATCGGTTTTTCTGGTGTAGCGATCGCCGCTATTAGTCTGAGAGATTCTCTACCCGAAGCGCAACAATGGTTAGAAACAGCAATCAAGCGTATCGAAGGCTTTTTTGCAGAAGGAATCACCAATAACGGCATGACCAGAGAAGGACTTTGGTACTGTAGTTTTGTCTTCAAAATTTTAGGATTATTTTTAAGAATTTCTCGGCGGCAAAATCTTAAATTAGGCCCTTACTTTTTAGAAGACAAATACGGTTATAAATTAGACCGATTAATAGAATGGTATTTATACGAAGCATTCCCCCAAGGAAAATACCTCAATAACCTCAACGATTCCTACTGGGAGCCCCACCCCGCTTTATGGGGGTACTTAACTTTAGGTAGTCTGAGAAATCCTAATTTAGTCGCCCATGTTTGGGAAATATTAGTAGGATATCAGGGATTGGCAACCTACGGTCGCGACCCCAATTTAGAATATTCTTCTCTCTTCGATGCCTGCCTCTTTTTTCCCCATCCAGTAGCATCGGTATTTCCCGAAAATCCCGGATTGCCCCTGGGTCGTTTTTGTCCCGATGTTGGTTATCTTAATCTTAGAGATGTTTGGTCGTCTGATGCCACAGTTGTTACCTTTAATTGCGGAGAATATCTTGGCGGTATCCACGACCAATCCGACAATAATTCTTTTACTTTAATTTGGCAAGGTCAACCTTTAATTATCGATTCCGGTGCCGCTAATAATCCCGACGAAAACTCCGCTTCTTCTTCTTTGGGGCATAATCTCGTATTAATCGATCGCTTGGGGCAAAGATTTACCGGACGGGGGCATGGCGTGTCGGGGAAAATTATCGATTTAGATTGCGATCGCGTCTTCGATCGTATTGCCGGCGATGCAACTTCCGCTTATAATTTGCTGGATTATAACCCGGTAATGTTTGCTATTAGACAATTATTATTTGTCAAACATCCATTTCCCTATTTAATAACTTTTGACGACATTCAAAAAGGAGATGGAGAGCATTTATACGAATATATTTTGCACCTTCCTCTGTTTTGGCAAGTCGAAACTATAGAAGCCAATAAATATCGTTTTAGCTGCGTTATAGAAGGAAAAGAACGCTCAGTTATTTTATTTTTATTCAGTTCTAATCCGGTTAATTTAACTGTGAAGGAATTTCATGCAGCCAGCAAAGAACCCTTTCGGCACCATCGGTTGTTGCGTTTTGGCACTATGGCAGTAAATCCTCAATTTCTAGCTTTATTTATTTCAGAAAAGAATCTGGAAAGCATCAATTTGAGAACTAATTTTGAAAAAGATAAAGTTTTAATTGCTCTTTCTGGAAGCGACAAACAAGATTTATTAGAATTTAGCTATTACGATTTGAACTTAAAAAATGATAAATTGTGTAAGTTTAAACGCTTCTTTCAGACTAGAGATTCCCCCTGTGAAACCCGGTTTTTTAGAAAAAGAAACCCGGTTTTTTAGAAAAAGAAACCCGGTTTTTCTAACAATACCTTCGCCAAAATAAAAATACCTACAAGAAAATGGCGTTCCTCCCCCGCCAGAAACCGGGTTTTTTGAAAAAACCCGGTTTCTTAAATCTCGATGCCCGCGTTGGTATTGTCTAAAAAACCGGGTTTCTGAGAAGACCTGCTCTCTAGCACTATTTGCAGGAAATTGCCAGGGTTTTTTAAATCTAGGCGATCGCCACTTAAGCAGAAAAACAACAACCTACCTGTACAGATAAGACTGTCTCAATCTCCTCATAATCTCCCCTTGAACTTCGCTCCTCACGCGATAGCCGCGCTGGCATTGTTCGAGCTTAATGTTATCAACAAAAAACTTCACCATCAACTCGTTGCTAGTGCTGCCACCACCACCCAAGTTAACGCTTTTAACCCAAATTTTCGGCTCTTGCCACAAAGTATTAGTATTTTTGAAATTTTCTTCCAGCCAAGTAGAAAAGATTTCTAGGTAGTCATCTAGCTTAGTTTCGTTGACTCCGCCCTTGCCGGCGCCACTGATTTTTTGGAGTAGATTGTTCATTCTCAGTTTCAAGAAATCCATCCGCCGTTCCCATTCTTCCTCCAAAATATCCTCGTCTTCAAAAGTTAGATCCGGGTCTTTCGACCAGATTTTATACCAGGCTCTTACCAGAGGAATTAAAGCAGTTTCATCCATATTTTGCGGTTCTTCGAGCCATACTGATTTTTTACGACCTTGGCGATCGCTTACCATTTCTAACCCAGTTAATTTCACTACGTCCAGGTAATATCCTTGAATCTCCCTTGCCTCGCTTGCATCTAATCCGCTCCTTTCCATCACCTGAATTTTTTTAGACAAATCCATGATTAATTCAGTCATTTTGTCTATGGTGTTGTTGAGTTTTAACTCCGTTTCCAGACGCAGGCGACCGGCTTCGCGCTTAGAGAGTATCCCTTCCTTTTCCTCTATTAATTGATCTCTGGCTCGGTAGAAGCTGTCTATGGCTTCTAGCTTCTTGCCAATATCCCCCAAAGTATCGGGGTGGCTCATAATCACTTCTTCGATAATCTTAATCGATTGAATTGGATCGATATCCCCTCGAAACGGCACGCCAATCGTGTAGTAATAGTTAGGAGTCGGACGGCTCAAGTTAATGATTTCGTCATTCTGTAACTTGCCATTGGGAATGAACAGTTCGCAGTTAGTGTCGATTAGGTAGAGCTTAGTTAATCGAATGCCAATATTTTTAATGACAGCAACCTCACCTTTACCTAATTGAATCACATCTCCGTATTGGAAAGGAGTGTCCACCAGCAAGACTAAACTACTGAAAAAGTTCTGTAAGATGTCTTTAAGGCTATAACTGATGCCGAAGCTCACTGCCCCAAATAGCACGGCAAGCCCTGTTAAGTCAACTCCCACAGCTTGCAGGAAAAAGAAACCGCCCAACAGATAAATTATCGCCGGTAGGGTATTTTCTAATAAGGGAACTAAGACATCATCCCAGGTAGCCTCGCTTTTTTCGGCATACTTTTTAAGGTAGTAGGCTAGGACTTCTGTAAATAGTTGAGCTATTAAATAACTGACTGCTAATATTATCAGCCCCGTTAATATGTTCTCAACCAGTTTGAGAAATTGCCACCCTTCCAAATTCCCGAAGGCAATTTTGAAGCTAATTAATGAAAACAAAATTAAAATGGGAGTTCTGGCAACGCTCAGACTCAAAATACCAACCTGATTATCTAACCTACGAAATAACCAGCTCAGTACAAAAAACATGGCTATATAAAGCACGAAACCTAAAGCTGCAGCAACAACTAGGTTGCTAATAAAAGTATCCCATCCTTCAAGAGCAAAAATAGAAATGGGAAGCGATGGCTCTGGAGATGGCTCTGGAGCTAGATCTCCTGGATCTACTTGTAATAGAAATTGCGGTAAATTTAACCAAGTAATCATGGTTTGTTTTGATGTTTGAAAAATTGGTGGTTTTTAATTGACAATTACTGCCAATTAAATTGTTGGCACGCCAGGCAACAAGAGTTAGCAAAATTAAGTTGTATCGAAATAACAGCGATCGCTTTAAGCGATCGACTCAGGGGGTAAACGGGCCAATGCTAGTTTGCCAGGCAAACTTTTATTTTCAGATTTTATTTTGCACAAGCAAACTTCTAGTTTACCATATCAAACTTATCCCTCCCCTGTCAAGATCGGCAATCTTACTTTCAGAGCAAAAGTAAAATCTTGAGTATTAATTTTAGAAATAAATACATCGGTAGCCAGAGCCAGGGGCAAAACCAGACACCCAAAGATTGATGCGATACCATCTTAATGTAGTCTGCAACACTAATGAGATAATGGAGCCTGATTCTTTACCGACAGAAGTCATCCTAACCCATCCCCGACAAACCCTTGCCAAAGTCTATTTAGATTGGACGCCACAGCCGGGGAACTACCTCGATTTAGAAGGCCAAACCTACGCGGTCTTGGAACGCCGCCATCGCTATCGACTTTTTTCAGGCCGCTACAGACTCCACAAAATCGCCCTTTACGTCCAGTCGGCCCCACGGCCCACAGACAGAACCTTCATCGAGGGACGCTGGGTACTCGGAGATGCCAGTTGCCAATACAATGCCCGTTCGGAGCTGATGCGCTGTGCCGTTAATCCCGAAGGACCGTGCCATAGCTGCAGTTTCTATCAATTAACAATTGACAATTGACAATTAACAATTGACAATTAACAATTAACAATTGACTAAAAATGAACCCAAAACTGCTCCCGGACTCAAACGAGTCCCATTAGCAAAATCCCAACCGGACACCGCTTTTTTTCCTGACAACTGTACCTGGCGCAACAACAACAAACCATTCCCAGTTTGCACCAGAGGGCCCAAACCCTTAACTACTTTCACCACCTCCCCCGGACCCCCGGCAACCTCGGACATCGAAGACCAAACCTTCTCTAACTTCTCCAATTCCTGTGGCAGTTGCGATCGATATTGCGGACCTACCGGTACCGTTGCGATAACCTTCAAGGACTCGCCCCGAAAACTAGCGACGCAGTTCGGAAAAAATGCCCTAACCTGGTTATGAATCTCCCAAGCGCTCCTCGACCAATCTAATTTATAATCATCATTTTTAATTAGTGGGGCGTAAGTCGCCCGTTCGTTATCCTGGGGTATCGGTTCGAGCTCCTCTCGTTCCAACTTTAACAGAGTTTCCAGCAACAAATCTGCCCCCACCCGCGCTAACCTCTCTGCCAAAGACTCCGTATTATCCAAAAGTTCCAAGGGAGTAACCGCTTTTAACAGCATCGGGCCCGTATCCAAACCGGCATCCATCAGCATCGTTGTAATTCCAGTTTCCTTCTCGCCGTTATAGAGACTCCATTGAATAGGCGCCGCCCCCCGATACTCGGGCAAAATCGATCCGTGAACGTTGACGCAACCCAAACGGGGCATATCTAGTATTTCCTGGGAGAGAATTTGTCCGTAGGCAACGACAACAAAAACATCTGCCTCTGTTTGGCGGAGTTTTTCCAAAGTTTCCTTATCTTTTTTCACCCGGCGGGGTTGCCAGACTGAGATATTATGCGTCACTGCCAGAGACTTTACTGGAGATGGAGTTAATTTTTTACCCCGCCCTCGGCGTTTATCCGGTTGAGTGACTGCTGCTAAAACTTCAAATTCTGGGTCGTTCAGTAGTTTTTCTAAAGTAGGTACGGCAAAATCTGGAGTGCCAAAAAAGATGATTTTCATAATAAAGCAGTAGGTTTTTGGTTCGCTTCACAGTTGACATCCACCCCTCATGTATCTCAAAAATTTACATCTGAGAAAATTTCGTAACTATCTGGATCAGAAGGTAGCTTTTTGCGCGCCGAAAACTATTTTAGTCGGTAATAACGCTCAAGGAAAGTCTAATCTCCTCGAAGCGGTGGAAGTGCTTTCTACTCTTAAGTCCCACCGAGTGTCCCGCGATCGCGATTTAATCTTCAATGGCCAACCTTTGGCCCGCATCGACGCTACCCTCCAACGAGAAACCGGTAGTTTGGAACTAGCTTTAACTCTACGCAGCAAGGGTCGGCGGACTGTCGATCTTAATGGTGAAACTCTCAGACGACAGCTCGATTTTCTCAGCATTCTCAACGTGGTTCAGTTTTCCAGTCTGGACTTAGATTTAGTCAGGGGGGGGCCCGAGGTTCGCCGCCAGTGGCTCGATCGCCTTTTGGTTCAGTTGGAGCCCGTCTATTCTCACTTTTTACAGCAATACAACCAAGTTTTGCGCCAGCGCAATGCTTTATTAAAGCGGTTTAAGCCCGAAGGCCGGGGCCAAGAAATTTCTCCTGTTTCCATTCCTAAAGAAGAGTTGGCTCTCTGGGACGCTCAGTTGGCGACGGCGGGGGCCCGAGTGATTCGGCGGCGGGAGAGGGTTTTGGAGAAATTGGCTCCTTTGGCCGGGGCTTGGCATCAATCTATTAGCGGGAGTACGGAGGTTTTGGAGGTTGGTTATTTGGCCAATGTGGCCGCTAGTTCGGATTCCATCGCCAGGGATAGTCTCGAAGGGGTGCGGCAGGCTTTTTTGGAGAAAATCCAGTCCCGGGCGATCGCCGAATTTTACCAGGGTACTACCGTTGTCGGTCCCCACCGGGACGATGTGGTTTTTACGATTAACGATACTCCGGCCCGTTCTTATGGCTCCCAAGGCCAGCAGCGCACTTTGGTTTTAGCTCTTAAGTTGGCTGAATTGCAGCTTATCGAAGGGGTTGTTAGGGAACCGCCTCTGTTGCTTTTGGACGATGTTTTGGCCGAGTTGGATCTGAACCGCCAGAATCAACTTTTAGAAGCGATTACCGATCGCTTCCAGACTTTGATTACTACTACTCATCTGGGTTCTTTTGAGGTTCGCTGGTTGCAAGATACCCAAATTCTTTCCGTCGAGTCGGGCAAGATTAATCCGTTTTTGGATTTTTGATTTGGTCGTGGATAATTGTCAATTGTTAACTGTCAATTGTTTTTAAAAAATGAGCTTGACAAAAAAGCAAAGGTGTAGTAATGGGAGAAAAAAGCGATCGCTATCTATACCAAAACCCCCATCCAAGGTAAACTAAAGATTAACGGGTGCATCTCAATGCAATAATAAAACCAAGAGTTCAACGCTTTTTGCGAGCTTGCTAATTGCTAATTGTTAATGGTAAAGCAATCAGCGGTTGGGAACATAGTTTTCTATTTTTGCCAAACTGAGATGCTCCCAAGATTAACTCAAATCTAAGACCGACTTTGTAATTACAAAAAACCATGATGAAGCGCTCTATTTCTCGTTTGCTCGCCCTAGTTTTAACTTGCGCGATCTGTCTGATGGGCTGTAGTACGAACTCAATTTTGACTGGAAACTATCAGCAAGATGCCCTAGCAACAGTAAGCGCTTTAAGGACGGCAATTGAATTACCAGAAAATTCGCCAGAAAAAGCAGAAAGTCAAGCAGAAGCGCGACAAATAATTAACGAATTTGTCTCTCGCTATCGCCGCAATAATGCCACCGAAAACCTATCATCGTTTACGACGATGCGCACCGCTTTAAATTCTCTTGCGGGGCATTACAGCTCCTATGGAAACCGTCCTTTACCGGAGAAATTAAAGGCTCGAATCGAATACCAATTTAAACAAGTAGAAGCTGCTTTGAAAAGAGGTGCTTAATTACTTCTTTAAGAAATGGGTAATAAGTAATAAGCAATTACCCATTTTCTCTTCCCAATTCTTTTAATCTTTTATGTTAATTTGCTTTCATTGGTTAATCTGTTTATCGATGTTTTTCGGCGAACCGGATGGCACTCTAAACCCCGAAGTTTTTACCAAAGGAGAAGAATTGATTGGGGATAGATCCGTTCCCTGGGGAACTGCTAGAGAAGAATACGATCGCGCCCTAACTGAATGTTTAAACTCTAACAAGCAATTACTATCTTTAAATTGTTCGGAACAAGCAGAAGAGCAATTAATTCAGCGGCTAAAATCCGCAGTGAAAGAATGCGAAGCAGCCATAAAAAATCTCTCCCAAAATGAGATTAAAACCCTTATTTTAGAAGGAAAAAAACAGAATTTATGGAGGGGTATAACGGATGCAAATACCGCAGAGTTAGACTGCGAAGCAACATCAAAAATAGTTGTGGAAACTATTGTTAATAATGCCAACAGTCTTTAGAGATTTACCCATTATCTATTTGGGCAAAATGTTCTAAAAGCAGTCGGTGGATAAAAAGGCATCCACAGGGCTGTGGAGAAATCTGGCATAGTTCCAATATTTCAAAAAGTAATAGGTAATAGGAACATTACCTATTACCTATTAGCAATTACCTAGTCTTTAAAAAGAGACTAAATTTTGCACTTCAATCCCAAACCGGCGGTTTGCTGGTTGTACTCTTCCATGTCGATTTTAACCGATTCGACATTCCAGATTTCGTTGCAATATTCGCTAATGGTGCGGTCTGCCGAGAATTTACCCATATTCACCGAGTTAATAATCGACATCCGAGTCCATTTATCGCGATCGCGATAAGCATCGCTCACCCGTTCCTGGCATTCGATGTACGATTGATAATCGGCCAACAGCATATATTGGTCTCCATTGAGCAACGAATCGACAATAGGCTTAAAGAGCTCGGGATTCTCTGGAGAAAAATGACCGCCAGCAATGCTATCGATAACCTCTTGCAATTCTGAGTTTGAGTTGTAATATTCCGAAGGATTATATCCTTTGGCTTTCAACGCTTTTACTTCATCTACAGTCAAACCAAACAAGAAAAAGTTTTCCCCGCCGACAGCTTCGCGGATCTCGACGTTAGCTCCATCCAAAGTGCCAATAGTTAGAGCCCCGTTGAGGGAGAATTTCATGTTACCGGTACCGGAAGCTTCTTTACCCGCAGTGGAGACTTGTTCCGAGAGGTCCGCTGCAGGATAGATGCGCTCTCCCACAGATACCGAGAAATTGGGAACGAAAACCACCTTCAGGCGACCTGCCACATCAGGATCGTTATTCACCTTCTCTGCCACCGAGTTAATCAACTTAATAATTAACTTAGCCATGTAGTAACCCGGCGCAGCTTTAGCTCCAAAAATGAAACTCCGAGGCACGATATCAATCTTGGGATTGCGCTTAATCTGATGATACAGAGCAATGATATGCAGCACGTTTAGCAACTGACGCTTGTATTCGTGCAGTCGTTTGACCTGGATATCAAACATACTTTCGGGATCTAGCTGTATTCCCGTGCAGTATTTAATGTAAGCCGCCAAATCTTTTTTGTTGTCTTGCTTAATTTGGTGCCAAGTCTTGCGAAACTCTACATCGCCGACATACTTTTCTAGCTGCTTGATTTCATCGAGATGAGTTATCCAGCTTTGACCAATTTTATCGGTAATCAACAGCGCCAGTTTCGGGTTGCTAATTAACAGCCAGCGACGGGGAGTAATACCGTTAGTCTTATTAAAAAACTTCTCCGGCCACAGCTCGTAGAAATCGTGCAACACGTCTGCTTTCATCAATTGGGTGTGCAAAGCAGCCACCCCATTGATAGCATGAGCCCCCAGGGAGGCTAAGTGAGCCATGCGAATCCGCTTTTCTGGCTCTTCTTCGATTAGAGACATCCGGGCTATGCGCTTTTTATCCCGTGGATAGCGTTTCTTTAGTTCCTCGATGAAACGGAAGTTAATCTCGTAGATTATTTCCAGATGTCGCGGTAGAAGCTTGCCGAACAGATCCACGGGCCATTTTTCTAAAGCTTCCGAAAGCAGGGTATGATTGGTGTAGCCGAAGCTATTTTGAGTAATCTGCCAAGCTTTTTCCCAAGGCATCTGATGCTCGTCCACCAGCAGGCGCATCAATTCCGCGATGCCCACCGAGGGGTGAGTGTCGTTTAGTTGGATTGCTGCTTTTTCGTGCAAGTTATCCAAGCTAGGATTCCTCTGCAAGTGAGTTCGGATGATGTCTTGCAGGGAGCAGGTGACGAAAAAGTATTGTTGTTCTAAGCGCAGTTGTTTGCCTTGGAAGGTGTTGTCGTTGGGATAGAGAACTTTGGAGATGTTTTCCGAGAGAGTTTTTTCCTCCACTGCCCGGTTGTAGTCTCCCGAGTCGAACACTTGGAGGTCAAATTCGTTGCTAGCGCGAGCCCGCCATAGGCGCAGGGTGTTAACCGTGTTGGTTTGATAGCCGGGGATTAGAGTATCGTAAGGAACGCCTAAGACCGCGCGATCGGGAATCCAACGCACTCGATAGTTACCTTTTTCGTCCGTATAAGCTTCCGTTCGACCGCCTAGTTTGACTTCCACCTGATATTCCCTGCGGGGAATTTCCCAAGGATTTCCCAAGCGCAGCCATTTATCGGGCTTTTCTACTTGAAAGCCTTTTTCGATGAACTGCTTGAAAATACCGAACTCGTAGCGAATTCCGTAGCCTACGGCGGGAACTTCTAGGGTGGCTAGGGAGTCCAGGAAGCAGGCGGCCAGACGGCCGAGACCGCCGTTGCCTAACCCTGGTTCTGGTTCTTGTTCTATGAGGTCGTATAGATCTAGACAGGCAACTTCTAGTGCTTCCCGGGCTACTTCCCAACAGCCCGCGCTGACTAGGTTTTTGCCCAGTTGTCGTCCTAAGAGAAACTCTGCCGATAAATAATAAACTGTTTTGACGTTTTTATGGAAGTAAGTTTGGGTAGTTTTTAGCCACCGATTTAACAGGCGATCGCGTATCGTGTAGGATAGGGCCATGTAGTAATCGTAAGGGGTGGCAAATTCTTCCGGTTTGCCTTGGATATAATACAGGTTATCCGCGATCGCTCGCTTGATGGTCTCCAGACTCGTACCGGTGCGATCGTCTTCTACTTGCACTTTCGCGTGTTCTGTCTCGTAAACCGATTTTTCTTTACTAGAATCTTTCGGATCTATGTAAATTCCTTGCATAGACTTAGACTTTCTTTTACTTTGACTAAACGACAATTATGGGACTTTAGGGACTTGCCATTTAATAAAATACCGATGCGTCGGTGTCGCTTTTGCACTTCACCCAACCTACCATTGGTACTCTATTTTTTGGCAAGTCCCTTACCTTTTTAGGGTAAATGTTTTTTTGGGTTGCAAAAACCAAGCTAGCAATTAGCTCCCAACCTAATAGCAATAATCTATAGCAGGGCAGGCTCTACTTCCATGCTACAGATTTCTTGTTTTTGCTAGCTGGCGCTGACTTGCAGATTTCTTCGGCCCAAAGTCTCGGACTGTTTGTCCATTTCTTTGCCGCCGCGAATTCCTTTTGTCTGTTGGCTGCTTGTATTTTGGCAGATTAGACCGTGATTTTGGCCTCAATATACCACAACATCATAACAGTCTTGCCTTAGTTTGTTAAACCATCTTACCCATCCTACTTATTTTTAAAAGAAGCTTTCAAAAAATAAAAAAAATCTAAATTTTCTCGTTGATTGATTGGCAATCTGATATAATGGAAACTATTTTTTTCGGTTTCCAGAGTAACGCCCATGGGCCCTGTTCTAGTCCCTTTGCCTTCTAGTCGGAAGGAATCTAACTGCATCTAAAATCTAAAATAGTTCCTCCAACACGAAAAAAGCTCGGGAGTTTGGTAGCCCCGCCTTTTCAAAGCGGGGCGGAAAAACGACGCGGCGACTTTAGTCGCCATGACTTGCTTTAGTCGCCATGACTTGTTACAATTCAAAAGCAAGGGTAATGCCTGCGCATGGACACGATCCTAGTAAAGGAGAGATGCCCGCCCTTCTTGGACCGTAAAAAGATTGTTCAAACTCCCCGGAGGGCAAGTAATCGCAGGACGCCCTCGCGTATAGAAGCGTTCGTGGCATTCCCTAGAAAGCAAAAAAAACAAAGCCGACTGAAGCAAAAGCAACTATTCTTAGAGGGTCGGTGGCAGAAATGCCAATTGATGCGACCCTTTCAGGCGCGACCTGGAGAATCTGCGTGGTTTTAACCCGCAGAGTGTCAATTGACAAAAATGCTTTCTTCCCCATCAAGGCAGAAATGGGACAAAGGCCAATTGTTAGTAGTAATCGCGCTTGACTCGATTTAATTGCACTCTTGGGTTACTACTAACATTTTTACGACTAAAGTCGTTACTACGAACTTTCTTTCTGGGAAATAGGAATTAAAATCTCAAAAACAGCCCCATTTCCGAGGGTAGAAACACAATTTAACTCGCCACCGTGTTTGTCAACTACGATAG
>CAZUCT010000138.1:0-19019 GCA_964619285.1 uncultured bacterium
TTTCCGAGGGTAGAAACACAATTTAACTCGCCACCGTGTTTGTCAACTACGATAGAATAACTGGTACTTAATCCCAAACCCTTACCGGCCCCAACTGGTTTAGTAGTAAAAAACGGTTCAAAAATTCTCGGTAAAATCTTAGCATCAATCCCAGGGCCGTTATCTGCTATTTTAATTTCTACTTGTTTTTTCTGAGTTAATCCCGTATAAATTTCAATGGAAGGTGACGAGATTTTTTGATGTTGTAGCACGTCAATTGCGTTGCTTAAAATATTCAGAAAAACTTGATTTAATTCTCCGGCGTAACATTCTATTTTCGGCAAATCGCTGTAATTTTTAATTATTTCAATTCCCGAGCAACGGGACTGTAAAATCGATAAAGTGCTTTCGAGACCTTCGTGTATATTAACTTCTTTCATTTTCGCTTCGTCAAGTCGCGAAAAATTGCGCAGAGATAATACAATTTCGCTGATTCGCTTCGTGCCTTTTTCCATAGAGTCTAAAAGTTTGGGCAAATCTTCCATCAAAAAATCTAAATCCATGTCCTCGGCAGCTTCTTTAATTTCTGGATCCTTAGAGTTTAAAGAAAGTTGTGCTAGCTCGATTAAATCCTTAATATAGCTGTTGGCGTGGACTAAATTGCCCTTAATAAAAGTTACTGGATTGTTAATTTCGTGGGCTACTCCAGCTACCATTTTACCGAGGGAAGACATTTTCTCTGCTTGAATTAGTTGAGCTTGAGTGCGTTGTAAATCTCGCAAAGTTTGACTGAGTTGACGATTAGTTTTTATCAATTCTTTTTGAGAATTAAATAATCTAATGCCAGCGCGGACTCTGGCTAAAAGTTCGCTAGGATCCACCGGTTTAGAAAGAAAGTCATCGGCACCGGCATCGAGTCCTTCCACTCTATCGGTGATTTCTCCCTTAGCAGTGAGCAGAATAAAAAATATAGAAGCTAAATTTTTATCTGATTTAAGTTGGCGGCAAACTTCTAGACCGTCCATCTCGGGCATCATCCAATCGCAAATAATCAAAGCAGGATGCAACTTTTCGGCTAATTTAAGTGCTTCTTGACCGTTGGTTGCTAATATTATCTCGTAGCCTTCGGGCTGAAGTTGTTTTTTGAGCAACAACCGAATGGTAGAATGGTCGTCAGCTATTAAAATTTTTGACGGAGATTCTGGTTGGTTCATGGGAGTTATTCTAGGCTGGCAAGGTAAGTTTTAACTCGGGCGAGAATCCGATCTAATTCTGATAGTAAAGATGCTACTTCCTCAAGTTTATTTTGATGGGCTAGCTCCCCGAGTCTGGAGGCTAATTCGCTCATCAATGGTACCCCGGCACTTTCGGCACTGCCAGCGATCGCTCGTCCTTTCTGGAAGAGGACTTCTGAATTGTTGGCCGACATAGCTGCATGAGCTTTTGTTAGATCTGATTCTGCATCTGCCACAAAGGCTTCTAAAAGCATTTTCTCAAATTCCCGATCGCCCCCGCAAATTTCGTTGAGGCGATCGCTATCTACGACCTCATCGTTGGATAGCGGTGGATGTCTTTCTTCCGAGTTGGTGCGCGGTGCTTCTCCTACTGAGGTAGTGCGCGGTGCTTCTCCTACTGAGTTGGTGCTAAAAGCGCACCCTACTTGCGATGTCCCTGATTCTATGATATAAATTTTAACTCGTTCGAGAATCAATTCTATTTCCTGTAATAACTCGCCGCTGCCTTCGAGGCGATTTTCCCTAGCCCGATCTTCCAGACGTTTTGCTAATTCTGGCATTAATAACACTCCCACCGAAGCAGAAGCGCCTTTGAGGCGATGAGCTTTTTGTACTAGGGCAGTTGCATCCTGGGAGGCGATCGCTTCTTGGGCTTCCGCTATATCGGTGATACTATCTTCCACAAAAGATTGAAGTATTTCTAGTTCTAACTCCGGATCGCAGCCGCAGATATGAGAGAGGCGATCGCTATCTATTGGCGAGTTGGTGGATGGGGGGGTATTAAATCCTGAAACGTAGGCTTTCGCTTCTTCAAAAATAGACTCAATTTCTGCGAGTAACTCTGAAGCGCCTTCCAGTATATTCTTCCGGGCCTGTTTTTCTAAGCGTGCTGCCAGCTCTGGCATTTTGCGAACTGCCATATAATTAGAACTACCCTTAAGCTTGCGAGCTTTTTCTATTAGAGTAGCAGTATCGCTGTCAGCGATCGCTTCTTTGGCTTTTGTTATATTTATTGATACTTTTTCTACAAAAACTCGCAACAATTGTTCGCGAATCTCAGCATCTTCATCGCTAATTATAGATAAAAATTTACTGTCTATAATTTGTACCTCCGACAAGGTTTTCTCTGAGTAGGATAGCTCTTGTTCCCCCAGTTCAGTTGTGGGGGATACCTTCGACCAACGAGCTAGAACTGCCTTCAAATCATCTATACTCACCGGTTTAGAGAGATAATCGTCCATACCGACTGCCAGACACTTTTCGCGATCGCCCTTCATCGCGTGAGCCGTCAAACCGATTATGGGAATTCGGGGGCCCGTTCCTTCCCTCTGGCGGATAGCTGCCGTAGCCCGATAGCCGTCCAAAATCGGCATCTGACAATCCATGAGGACGACATTATACCCGCCATCGTGCAATTTGTCAAGTGCTTCTCGACCGTTATTAGCACAATCGGCTTGGTATTTCAACAGTTTGAGTTGATTTAGCACGACTTTTTGGTTAACTGGAGTATCTTCGACCAAAAGAATTTTAACATCTTTCAGTTTTTCTGGCTCGTAAGTCCATTCTTCCTCTGGGAGGGGTTGGGGCGAGGAAGCATGGCCAAAAAACTGTCCATCGCCAACCGCTGTCAAGAGACAGTCATAGAGGCGAGAAGATTTGAGAGGTTTGACTAAATAGTCTACAAAACCAATATCCTTAATCCTGCGGGCAAGATCGCCATCATCCACAGAAGTCATTAAAACCAACTTAACCCCAGTCAAAGAAGGTTGGCTCAAAATCGACTGCCCCAAAATATCCCCCGAGAGGTTAGGCATCTGCATATCTAGAAGAACTAAATCGAAAGCTCGTTCTTGTAAAATATCTATAGTTCGTTCGGCCTCGGCAACTTCCTCAACCTCCATACCCCAAGAAATTGCCCAGAGTCGAACCACTTTGCGATTAGTGGGATTATCGTCAACTACTAAAACTTTCTTACCCTGGAGGAGGTTGGGAGATTGGCGCGTCGGGGGTTGAGAGATTTTCGGGGTGCTTGTAGCTACCTCAAAAGGTATCTCAAACCAGAATGTCGAACCTTCTCCGGGGGTACTTTCCACGCCGATTTCGCCGCCCATCAGTTCCACCAATTGCTTGCAAATTGCCAAACCCAAACCGGTACCGCCATATTTGCGGGTATGAGAAGCATCCACCTGAGAAAAAGAGCGAAACAGTTTTTGTCGAGCTTCTGGAGGAATGCCAATACCCGTATCTTTAACGGTAAAGCGTATTTTTACGCAGGTATTCTCCCCCCCTTCCAAAGGATTCCCTGTTTCCTCCCCCCTTAGCAAGGGGGGTTGGGGGGGATCGACAACCGTAACGCCAATAACAACTTCCCCGGTTTCGGTAAACTTGATAGCATTGCCTGGGAGGTTAATCAAAATTTGTCGGAGGCGGCTGGAATCTGCCCTTAAAAAGCGGGGAACTTCCGGTTCTACGAGCAACACCAATTCTAAACCTTTGGCCGACGCAGGCAGAGCGAACAAATCCACAATGCCTTCCAGACAAGCGTGGAGGTCGAAATCTTGGATATCCAGACGCATTTCTCCTGCTTCGAGTTTAGAGAAATCGAGAATATCGTTAATAATAGTTAAGAGGCTATCGCCGCTAGTCTTAATGGTTTGCACGAAATCTAGCTGTTGGGGGTCTAGTTTGGTTTTGAGCAAGAGCTCGGTCATGCCCAACACGCCATTCATGGGAGTTCTAATTTCGTGGCTCATATTAGCGAGAAATTGAGACTTGAGTCGGGCAGCTTCCAGGGCAGCTTCCCGGGCTTCTACTAATTCGTCGATCGCGTCCGTTACCATAACTATGCCGCCGACAGCGCCGCTAGCTTCGTACCAGGGATGGATCGCCCAGCGCACAAATGTCCGGCTGCCATCTTCTCGAACCCAGCAATCTTCTGGATTGGAGATAATTTCTCCTTGCAATGCCCGCAGATGAACATCTTGCCAAGAAGGGGGAATATCGGGGAAAACTTCGTAATGAGAACGACCGATAATGGATTGACCCTCCAAACCGTAATCTTTAAGCCATTTGTTGCTATGAGCGATATAGCGCATTTCGGTGTCGAACATTGCCATCGCTACGGGAGCCCGTTCGATAATTTGCCGAAGTTGCTGGCGTTCGCGCTCTAGGGCGGCTTCGTAACGCTTGCGCTCGGTAATATCCCGCTGAATGGTTGCCATGCAGAGGGGCTCTTGAGTTTGCGGATCTTTGATAAGGAAGGTATTGACTTCTAAAGAGATAATTTCTCCGGTTTTCCAGTGGCGCTGTTCGAGTTCTCCCGCCCATTGACCGGTTTTCAGAACCGTGGGAATCACCTCTTTTTTAACTCGCTGCCATTGGGAAGTTGGGAGATATTCAGAAATTTTGGTGGCTGAAATTTGGGAATTGTCGATTTCCTGGCGCGAGGCCAGGGCAACATCGCTGTCGCTATCCTTGCCGGGCCCAGGGATGCCGACGATTTCGCGACCTGCTTGGTTGAGGTAGAGAATATCTCCCTTGAGAGAGACCATACTAATGAAGTCGTTACTATTTTCTACCAGTAAAGCCAGTTTTTGTTGTTCCGACTCTGCCTGGAGGCGAGCGATGGTATTGGCAATAATTTCTCCTACCAGTCTGAGGAAGGTAACGGTATCTTCAGTCCAAGTAATTTGAGTTTTGACCGTATCTAAACCGATAAATCCCAGGCGATCGCCAGATTTCACGGGCACGTTCAACAGAGATTGAATCGATTGAGCTTGCAATGCTTCTTTTTCTGCTTTAGCTGCTGCCGGCATTGTTGCCACATTGGGAATATAGACTAGCTCGAAGGCTTTTAATTTTTCTATCATCCAGGGAAAAGCATCGCAGGGAACGTTCTGCAAATTAGCGCTCGCCTTTTCGATTTCTTCGCCGCACCACTCGTGAGTATTGCTGAAGTGGCTGCCATCGGCGGAAAACTGAAACAGATAGCAGCGATCGACTTTTTGAAACTTTCCGATCGCTTCTAAAGCTTGTTCGATGGCAGAAGCCAGTTGTTGCAAGTTGAGGTTGATAAATTGAGTCGAGATAGAGGCCAGCAGTCCTTCTAATTTGGAGCGATACTCTAACTTTTCGGCGGCCCGCTGCCGTTGGTGGATTTCCTCTAGGAGGCGATCGTTGGCCTCTATGAGGGCTTGAGTTCTTTCTGCCACCAGGTTTTCTAAATGATGCCGATACATTTCTAGTTCTTGTTGGATGAATTTTAATTCGGCGATCTCGGCGATCGCTCCTACATAGCCGGTTATTTCGTCATTGGCTCCCCGGATCGCTTCTGCCTGACCGATAACCCACAACTGTTGGCCATCAGGTCGAACTACGCGATATTCTGATTTAAAAGGAACGCCGGCTTGCGCGGCATTCGACCATTGGGCGAAAACCCGCTCTCGGTCTTCGGGGTGAATGTATCGGGCCCACCCGTCTCCTGCGGCTTCCTCTTCTGTCATTCCTGCAAACTGACACCAACGGTTGTTGACGTAAAGACATTTACCGTCAGCATCGGTCTCGAAGATTCCTACTGGGGACACTTCTGCTAAGATTTGAAAGCGATTTTCGCTTCGATGCAGGGCTTTTTCTGTTTGGAGGCGATCGCTTATTTTTTGGGCAAGTTCTCGGTTAGTCTGGGATAGTTCTTGGGTGCGAGTTTTTACTTGTTCTTCTAAGCGCTGGTTGACGTTATTGAGTTCGGCGAATTTTTGCTGGAGGGCGATCGCCATTTGCCGAAAGTTATGAGTTAAGGAGTCGAGTTCGACGCTCCCGCTGCGGGGCCAAGAAATGGTTTGTCGCTCCCACAATTTCTCTGGTAAGTCAGTGGTAGCCGCTCCCAACAGCGACAGAGAGCCGATTAATTTCCTGCTCGCGAGCTTTGCTAACAACAAGGCTATCAGGGCAATTGCCAAAGCAACAGAAAGATGCTGGATATATTTGGCTTGCAAGCTTACGATGTATGGTGCTTGGGGCAAGTCTGCTACTATAGTCCAAGGTATGTTTGGGCTGACTTCCATTCTCAGCCGAAAGAAAGATTCCCGATCCCGCGCTATCTCCGACATATTTTCAGCCTTTGGTTGCACGAGAAGGATTTTCTTACTAACGAAGGAATAACTAGCGATAAATTCCCGTTCCAGTTTGGCAATTTCCTCTGGTTCGTAAGTGCTGACTATAACTCGCTCTCTTGCGTCTAATAAGCTTATTTCTACCCCGAAGTTGTTGCCCGTGAATTCTAGTTCTTCTAGGAGAGGGGCGAATTTCATCTCTCCGACGACAAAACCTCCACTGTTTTCTCCCCGGATGCCGACTTCGACGCGCCAGCTATTAGTTTCTGGTAGGAGTATTACGAACGTCGGATTGGGTTCCGATGGATAAAGGAATAGAGATTTAGCAATCTCCTCCCCTTGCGCCTTTACCGAATTTGACGGCGCGGCAGCGACTAGCTCGCCATTTTTGTCGGTAACATATATTTTTGTAAATTCCGGGAAGGTTTGCTGGAGTAATTCTAGCTTTCTCTGTAGTTCGAGGGTTCCAGGATTTTGCACTTCCTGGGTTTGAATGGCGATCGCCCTTAAAACCTGCAGGTGTTTTTCCAGGTAATCTTCTATTTCATCTCCTATCTGAGTGGAGATGCTTGCTAAGTCTTCTTGGCCGTGACGTTCGATGTCTTGTAAATATTGTTGGGCATCGTTTGTCATTAACAGCAAAGTCGGCACGATCGCGAATATAATTAATAAGTTAAAAAAGGTTTGTTCTAAAGATTGTTTGTAGTTTTTCCGAGGAGGTTTGAACCACCGCACTAGGGGGATAAAGTAAGCTGCTAGTAGGGTGGCGATCGCTGCATTAAAAATCCCGTTTACCGCCTGTTTTAACATGACTAGCAACACGGCCGTTTGACCCAAATCTAGAAACTGGCTATATAAAAACCCTGCCAAAGACATTCCTATTAATATCCAATAGATGCCATCTAGCATCGCGAGGTTTTGATTGGGATAGCGGCGGCGCATCAAACCTACCACCAGTGCTTCTATAGTGAAAATAATCGCCCCGTAGGGATGGTTCCAAAGTTGAATGGTATATAAGCTTGCCAGCAAGGCTACTAAAGTTCCCCAACCGGCTCCATAGAGCAGCACTACCAACCAGACGGCTACGCTACCAAAAATTAAATCTACGCCAGAAAAAAGCGACAAGGAAAAATAATTTCCTGCCAAAGCCGCTACTGTTAATAAAAGAAGCAAGCTTACTTCTTTTTGATTGAGTTTAAATTTAAGTTTGGTTAGAATTTGAGTCATTTTCTTTATGGGTAATAATTAACAATTAGCAATTAACAATTAGCAAGAAACGTTTTTAATGTTGCCACTGCCTGCTGTAATTCTAAGACTAAAGCAGCAGTTTCTTCTAATTGTTTTTGATTGGCAAGTTCTCCTAATTTAGATGCTAGTTCTGGTATGAGTAACACTCCTATATTAACAGCGCTATCTTTAATTTGATAAGCTTTGATAGCAAGAACTGCAGTATCGCTAGAAGCAATCGCTTTTGATACTTCTGCTAAGTCAGCTTCCGTATCTTCTACAAACGCTACCAACAATTCCATTTGAAATTCCTCGTCGCCGTCGCTGAGTAAAGAGAGGCGATCGCTATCTATTAGAGTGGGAGTCTCTCGGGGCTCGGGAGAGGGGGATTTTTCTGAGGAAGAGCTCTCCCCCGAGTGGGAAGGGGAAGATTTTATTTCAGACAAATCCCCACCGACAAACCCTTTTACTCTTTCGAGGATGAACTCAATTTCTGCCGTTAACTCCTCTGCCCCTTCTAATAACCCTTGCTTCGCCAACTTTTCTAACTCTTCTGCGATTTCTGGCATCTCTCGCACTGCCATATAACTAGAACTACCTTTAATCCGGTGAGCTTTTCCAGCAAGAGTAACCGCATCCCCCTCTGCCAAGGCCGTTTTAGCCTCCGCCAGATCCGTCGTCGTATCCTCAATAAAAGAGAGAAGCATTTCCCGCTCAAATTCCGCATCTCCCCCGCAGAGTTGAGAGAGGCGATCGACATCCACTGGGGGAGTGTGGGGAGTGTGGGGAGTGTGGGGAGTGTGGGGAGTGTGGGGAGTTTTAACCTCTCCCTTGTCTCCCCCCTCCCCCTGGTCCCTCCCCTCGGGAGACCAACGCTCCAACGCTGCAGCCAAATCCTCTATACTCATTGGTTTAGAAAGATAATCGTCCATGCCCGCTGCCAGACACTTTTCGCGATCGCCCTCCATCGCATAAGCGGTCAAACCGATAATAACAGTAGAACGGGCATCTTGCCTGTTCTCGCTGCCTTCTCGTTCCCGAATAACCCGACTTGCGCGATAACCGTCCAACACGGGCATCTGACAATCCATTAAGACGATATCGTAGCGTTCCTCTTCTAACTTATTAACAGCCTCCCGACCGTTATTAACGCAATCGGCCGGATAATTCAGCAGTCGCAATTGATTCAGTACCACCTTTTGATTGACTGGAGTATCTTCTACCAACAATACTCGAATATTTTTGTTCGGGCTCCCTGCAATCTCTGACTTTCCTAAAGTCGGTTTAGCAGCAACCTCACGGCGCGAACCATTTCTGCCTATCTGGGAAGGAAACACCTCGCCGCTCATAACCCGCATCAAGCAGTCGAACAATTGGGAAGACTTGACCGGCTTGATTAAATAATCCAGACAGCCAATTTCCCTCACCCGTCCCGCGATATCGCTATCGTCAACGGAAGTCATTATCACCATTGGCGTTTGAGCCAAAGCAGGATCGCTACAAATTAACTCAGCCAGAGTTTCGCCGCTCATGGAGGGCATGTGCAGATCCAGCAGGGCTAGCTCGTAAGGTTTGCCTCGGGCTACAGCTACCCCCATGGCAGTTAGGGCCGTCTCGCCGTCGGCAGCTTCGTCAACCTCCATTCCCCACAAAGTTGCTTCCATCCGCACCACTTTGCGGTTGGTGGGATTGTCATCTACCACCAACAGTCTCTTGCCCGTTAGAGTAATGGCAGATTCCGGCAGGCGGCGATCGTCGGTATCGGGAGCATTTCTATCTATACTGAAAATTGCGGTAAACCAGAAAGTCGAACCCTCACCGACTGCGCTCTCGACGCCGATTTCGCCCCCCATAAGCTGTACCAATTCTTTGCAAATTGCCAAACCCAACCCCGTCCCCCCATATTGACGGGTAGTAGTAGCATCGACTTGGGAGAAGGAGCGAAATAGTTTTTGTTGTCCTTCTTCCGGGATGCCGATGCCGGTGTCTTTTACGGCAAAACGTACTTTTACTGCTTCCCTATCTTTTCTGATTTCTGAATTGTCTAAAGTCACGCCGATGACGACTTCTCCAGAGTCAGTAAATTTGATGGCATTGCCGACGAGATTGAGCAAAATTTGCCGCAGTCTGGAGGCATCTCCGCAGAGATTTCGCGGTACTTCTGGAGCGATCGCCCCTATCAATTCTAAATCTTTGGCGTTAGTTTGCAGGGCGAACAGATCTAGCAAGTCCTCCAAGACGGCGTTTATATTAAACGGATAAGGATCCAGTCGCATTTCTCCCGCTTCCAGTTTGGAGAAATCGAGAATATCGTTAATAATCGTCAGCAGGTTTTCCCCGCTGCTGCGAAGGGTTTCCACGAAGTCGAGTTGTTGGGCCGTCAGTTCCGTCCGCAAGAGCAGCTCGGTCATTCCCAACACGCCGTTCATGGGAGTGCGGATTTCGTGGCTCATGTTAGCCAGGAATTGGGATTTCAGTCGCGCCCCTTCCAGGGCAGCTTCCCGCGCTTCTACTAATTCATTGATGCCCATCGTGACGACAATGATGCCGCCAATTGTTCTGCCTCCATCTGTTACAGGTGTGTACCAAGGGTGAATCGCCCAGCGCAGATAAAGTCTGCTGCCGTCTTCGCGCTCCCAGCAATCTTCTGGATTAGAAATAACTTCTCCTTGCAACGCTCTCTGATGAATTGATTGCCACTCCTCTTTGGAATCGGGAAAAATTTCGTAGTGGGACTTGCCGGCGATGGACTGACCGACCAGGTTGTAGTCCGTCACCCAGCGATCGCTGTAGGCGACATAACGCATCTCGGTATCGAACATTGCCATCGCTATGGGCGCGTTCACTACTACCTGTCGCAACTGCTGGCGCTCTCGTTCTAAGGCCGCTTGGTAGCGCTTGCGTTCCCCGATGTCTCGCTGCACCGTAGCAAAGTTTAACGGTTCGTCGGTTACTGGATCCCGCACGAGGAAAAGATTGGTCTCCAATTCTAAAACTTCTCCGGTTTGAAAATGGCGCAGGTTACTTTCTCCTGCCCACAAACCCTTTTCAAATACCGCCGGCAAAATAACGTTTTGGTATAGCTCCCAGGTTTCTTCGTCCATGAAGTCGGGTATTGTTTTACCTGCTACCGCTTCTTGGCTCTCCAAACCTACCAGCCGGCATCCGGCTTTATTGACAAATAAAACATTGCCCTGCATATCTGCTATACCGATGAAATCGCTACTGTTTTCTACGATTAAGGCCAGCCTTTGTTGTTCTTCTTCTGCATGCTTGCGTTCCGTGATATCTGCAAAGTAACCAACTACTTCTAGGGGGTTGCCTGCTTCGTCTCTTACCACTTTTGCCTCGTCTTGGAACCAGCGCCATTCCCCGGATTTGTGTCGCAAGCGGTATTGAAGGCGCGCCTTTCCTTCTTCGAATAATTTCTGACACTGAGAAAGGGCGCGATCGGCATCTTCTGGGTGAAGGAGTTGGCGGAAACTTTGCTTTCCTTGCAGAAACTCCCGAGATTCGTAACCCAGCACTGCAGTCAGGTTATCGCTGATAAAGGAGAGCGATCGCTCTCCTGTGGCGTGAAAGCTGTAGATTACCGCCGGCGATGATGTTAGTAGATATTGCAGCCTTTCCTTTGCTACCTGCAATTCTACCTCGGCTTGTTTGCGAGCGGTGATGTCGCTGGCAGTGCCCACGAGCCGATAAATGCTACCTTCCCTATCCCGCAACGGGTTATAGGTAGTCAGCCACCAAGCTTTTGTTTTCCCCATATCGAGATACTCTTCGTATTGCTTCGGTTGCCCCGCTTCCACGCAATCGGAACATCTCCTTCGGATTTCTTCAGCTTGGGGTGTTTTACCGAATACTTCTTCGACGGTTTTCCCCCGAATAAAGGAGGTAGTTACCCCGACAAACATTTCGGCTGTTGGGTTGAAACTTACATAACGAAATTCGCCTTCCGAGGTTACGTCGATGACGAAGATGGCTTGTTCTACCCCTTCGTAGATGGTGCGTAAAAATTGTTCGCTTTTGGCGATTTCTTCTTCTGTTTGCTTGCGAGCGGTGATGTCGCGACTGATGCCAATTATACCCAAGATTTCACCTTCGGCATTCAGGAAAGGGGTTTTGAGGGTATCGAGCAGCCGCCGTTTGCCCTTAGGATATGTCACCCACTCTTCATTTTGCCGCTGCTTGCCCTCTACTATCATCTGGCGGTCTTTTTCTGTAAAAAATTTGGCTACTTCTGGTGAAAATAGCTCCCTGTCGGTACGAGCGGCAATCTCGCTTTCGGGGCGGCCTACAAATTCTGCAAAGGCTGGATTGCAAAGCTGATAAACGCCGTTGCGATCTTTGTAGAAGATTAAGTCGGGGATGGAGTCTATCAAACAGCGCAGGAGCGATCGCTCTTTTTCTAGGGCTGCCTCCGCTGTTTTGCGATCGCTGATATTCCGCACTATGGCAATAGTCGCTCCTTCAGAAAAGGGCGTAATTCGAGACTCGTAATCTTCTTTTCCTCCTGGCATCTCCAAGGAATATTCAATAATCGCCAGAGAGTTTGTTTGCAACACTTCTTCTCTTGCTTCCTCAAATTTGTCTGCTATTGTTGGTGGCAGCACTTCTCGCATTGCTTTCCCCAGAAATAACGACGGGGATACATATAACTGTTCGACGTTACTACTTCCTACTTTATAATCCAAGATGGTACCATCTCTGGAGAGCCTAAAAAATAAATCTGGGAAAGCATCGAAGATTGCCTGGAGTTCTGCGTTTTTTTGTTCCAGTTCCGCAGTTCGCTCTGCTACAATTTGTTCTAATAGTTCTTTATATTGCTGTAGTTCTAACTCTGCTTCTACTCGATAGGTGATATCCCGCGCCACGAAGATTATTGTATCCGCCGACATGGGAGAAATAGATGCCGCAAAATATGTCGGGCGATCGCCTATTAGCAAGCTGTATTCGTAGTTGACCGGCTGCTGGCAATTGAGAGCTTCTCTGATTTTTGCCAAAAACTCGTCTGCTTTTTCTCGGGGAAATACTTCGTGCAAGGTTTTACCCGCTAACTCTTGTGGTACTTGATACAACAAAGAGGGATTGGTGGGAGCAATTTTTAGGTATCGTCCCTCCGAGTTGAGAGTAATAACGATATCTGTTATTCCTGCGAACATAGCGCGAAATTCGCTCTCTCGTGCTTCCAGGGCTCTATAGTTATGTACGCGATCGCTGATGTCCATCACTAGAGAGGCTCCTCCGATGAAGTTTGCGTCGCTGTCGATTATGGCCGTATTATACCACTCGCAGATAATCGAGCGATTGTCTTTCGTCAGGTTGTGGGTGGTACAGCGATCGCCTCCTCTCCCCTCGATCCATTCGGCGAAGGCTTGGTTTAGGTGCGGGCGATCGCTTTCTGCTACGAGAAATTCTAATTTTCGACCCCTCACTTCCCCCTCGCTGTAACCAAAGATTCTCTCTGCAGTCCGATTCCACCCCTCAATTTTCAATTCCAGCTCTTTCTGGCGCTCGGAGAAAGCAACATCGCTGTCGCTAAACTTGCCTGACCGCGCGACATTCCATTCTATTACTGCTAGTGGCGTTTGTTCTCTTAATAGCGATAGCTTTTGAATAGTGAGGAGTTCGCGTCGTTCTGCTTCTCTCAGTCTTTCTTCTAAGTTGAGTTTTTCGATAGCGTTTCGTATTACTCTTGCTAATAACCGACTATTTATTTCTCCTTTAATTAGGTAATCCTGTGCCCCTCTCTCTAAATATCTCGCTGCCGTCTCTTCTTCTTCATCTTCCGCCAGCACCACGATCGCCCCGCATTTATGCTCTTGACTTTTTAACAGCTTTATGGTATCATCTTCAATCGCTAACAGCTCTAACAGAATTAGATCGAATCCTTCCCCCGTTAAAAAATTGAGTGCCTCCTCCAGAGACTCTGCATGGGTTAAATTAACCTCCATTCCTGGGACTGTCGATAATAGATTTCCTATTCTCGACCCCGAGTCAGCTTTGTCCTCTATTAATATTATTTTTATGGGCGATGGTTCGATCATCCTTTTCAATCTTTAAATCTCTTTTTTTATGATAATTGGGCATAGGTTATTCGCAATTAACTATTAGCAATTAGCTATTCCCCTTAGGCTCGTAATGACTGCAATCTTCGCAAGGGCCCTTGGGATTAACAGCACAAAGAAGAAAAGCCGAACCTGCATTGTATTTGCAAGTTGTCTTTTTATCGAAAGTTTTTGACAGTAGATTTAAACGTTGTTGGCGGTGGGCGATCGCTCGTTTGATATAGCGATGGGATTGCAATCTCATCCGCTTCATTCCTAAAAAGTTCATAATTGTTAATTGGGGTAAATCCAAAATTTCTTACTTTTCAAAAATTTTCCAAGCAATACTTCGATAATCAAACTCAAACAAATCCGGGTGTAAAATCTCCGCCAAAATTTCCAAAGAATCAACAAGTCGCGGCCCCGGACGATTAAAATAAGCATTGCCATCCGTCAGATAAACCTTACCATTTTGAACTGCTTGTAAATTTGTCCAATTGAAATTTTTAGCCAACTCCAAAGCATCTCGACGAGTTTTTTCTAAATCGAAACCGCAAGGCATAAAAATAATTACCTCTGGATTAGCATCCAGCAAAGTTTCCCATTGCAACCAACGAGAATGCTGTCCCTCAAAACCAAATAATGCCTCCCCGCCAGCAAGACTAACTAATTCTGGAACCCAATTTCCAGCAGCCATTAAAGGTTCGCTCCACTCGATACAAGCAACAGTGGGACGAGATGTTTCTGCCAAAATATTTGTTTTTTCAGTGCAAGCTCGAATGCGCTTATTTAAGTGACTTAAAAGAGGTTCGCTATCCACCTCAAAAACAGCAGCAACCTCCTCGATATCCCTCCAAACTTCCTCCAATTTGTTAGGCTGCAAGGAAATAATTTGAGGTTTGCTCCCCACTAATTGACTGACTGCAGCTTCCACATCTGCCAAGGAGCAAGCACAAACCTCGCATTGAGCTTGAGTGATAATATGAGTAGGTTGCAACTCCTCAAGAGTTTCTACTTGGACTTGATAGACGCTCAAAGCAGATTGCAAGATTTCCGTCACTCGTTCGTGGATTTGGCCGCTAGAACCCTCCGGGTCAAATTTAGGTTGGGTGCAAACAGGCAAATTCTGGACTTCTGGCGGATAATCGCATTCGTGGGACTTGCCAACCATGGCATCCGCCAGCCCCAAACTGGCCAAAATTTCCGTGGCACTGGGGATTAAAGAAACGATTCTGTGCTGAAAAAGTGTCATTTTTGCCAAGCTTTTGAGTATATTAAAATTGGGGCAGAGTAATGTTTATTCATTCCCTTATTTCCATCTCAATTCCATCGTACTTCAGAATAATAGAAAATGCATTTAACCCTTTTAAGTAGGTAGGCAAAAATATTTGCATAACATTTTCCCCGTAGAATAGACATCTTGTCTGTTCGGTGTCTAATTAATTTTGCACTCCTAACTTATAATTCTTACCAAAGAGAGATGGAAGCTAACCAGGAGCCCTATTGTAGCGAGTGCATCTTAGAGAAAGTCAAAATAGGAAACAAGTCAGTTTTGTAATGAACTAATAAATTGTAGCTTTTTGGTAATGGGTAATATTGTCAATTCCCTATTCCCCATTCCCTATTCCCCATTCCCTATTCCCCATTCCCTATTCCCCATTCCCAAAACAATTAACTCATTATGAATACTACCGAACTTTTAGAAACTTATGCCGCAGGGCAAAGAAATTTAGATCGTGCCGAGCTAGATTCTGCTAACCTCAAAGGTGTCAACCTCAGTTGCGCTAACCTCATTGGTGCCAATCTCAGAGAAGCAGACCTCAGCTGCGCCAATCTCAGCGGTGCCGACCTTAGCAAAGCGGATCTAACTGGTGCTAATTTGATTAATGCCAACCTCAGCGAAGCTAACTTGAAGGATGCCAATTTAGAGGAAGCTAACTTGAGTAGGGCTAACCTCAGCGGTGCCAACCTCAGCAATGCTAACCTCAACCGCGCTTTTCTCTTTAGCGCCAATCTCGCCGATGCCAATCTTCATAATGCTTTTCTCTTTAGCGCCAATCTCGCCGAAGCGAGTCTGGTTAACGCCGATCTTCGCAGTGCCAGTCTTATCGGTGCCGACCTCGCTCATGCCGACCTCAGCGATGCCGATCTATCTGGTGCTTATTTGATTATTGCCGACCTCAGCGGTGCCAACCTCAGCGATGCCAACCTCGCCAAAACAGATTTGAGTAGCGCGGATCTCGGCGAAACTTACCTCAGTAATACCGATTTCAGCGAGGCTGACTTGAGCTGGGCTAATCTCACAAATGCCTATCTGGATGAAGTTAACTTTAGTTCGGCTAAATTGAGTCATACCACCATGCCCGATGGCACGATCGCTGAAGCAGAAAACCCTGAAAATTAAGAACTGGGGCGATCGCTCTTTTGTTCTCAAATAGGTGCATCTATTCTTAAGAAGCCAAAGCGATCGCTTATTTTAGCGCTCCCCTGTTTTTTTGCGAATTATTACCGTGCAACTATACTTCACGCGGCATTGCGCTTCTCATACTCTTAGAGAATTTTTTCTTTCAAAAAAACGCATTTTCTACCCGTGTCGAGTATAACAGTTCCT
Organism: uncultured bacterium; assembly: GCA_964619285.1. GTDB lineage: Bacteria > Cyanobacteriota > Cyanobacteriia > Cyanobacteriales > Microcoleaceae > CALKCV01. The sequence goes on from CAZUCT010000138.1 coordinate 16,208, forward strand.
CTTCTACCAATCAAGGAGAATTGGGATCGATTTCTTCTGGTGGGGCGGGAAGTTCGGAAGTTGAGGGCAATTCTGCTTGCTGTTTGATTTGGTCTTTAACATTTGCAGGAGCCATCTCAGTCGCTTTGGCAAACAGAGCTTGGGCCTCTTCGCCTTTTCCTTGTTCTTGCAAGATAACCGCCTTAGCATACACCGGACGGAAATCTTCAGCATCTCCCTTCATTGCCTCATCGTAAACGGCGATCGCTTCTTCGTACCGCTGCTGTTTGGCATAAACCGACCCCAAAACTAACTGTACCGACATCACATCTATACTACCCGGTTGTAGTTGATTTACTTGAGGAGCAGCTTTGAGAGTATCTTGCAGCAAGCCGATAGCTGCTTCTGGACGTTCTTGCCTTACCAGCAGGTCGGTGAGACCTTGCAAAGCGACGATATCTCCTGGCTGCTGGGTGAGAATACCTCGATAAACCTGGGCCGCACCGTCGCGATCGCCCGTATATTCCTTCGCTTGAGCTAGCAAAATGCTATAATTCCTATTCTCGGGATTTAGTTCCGACAGCCTTTCGAGAGGAGCTATAACATCCTCGATTTTCGCCTGCTCTAATCGAATCAGTTCCAAGCGCACCTCCAACAAACCTCTTAAAGCCGTTTGATTGTTCGGCTCTCGCTGCAAAACCAATTCGTAACCGCGAGCTTGAGATTGCAGATCCGAGATTTTGTCTGTTCCTACTGTTTGAGTTGGTGTCTGACTCGGTTGACTTTGTACCTGATTTTCCTCTAAAATCCCGCCTAATAAAGGAGCTAGAGAAAATCCCGCAAATGCAAGAATAGATAAAACTATAATTAAAAGTAAAAAACCGCGACTTTTTTCTTTCATTGCTTTCTCGTATATATTTTGATTTTATGGATAATTGTCTATTGTCTATTGTTAATATTTAATTGCTAATTGCTAATTGATTTTTTACCATTAGCCATCTCCCATTCCTCATTTTAGAAATTAGCTCAAATTTCCTGCTCGGCCCCTTTGTTCTTGGGATTGAGTAAAATAGGCAAGGTCGAGGCTTGCTGTTATTTTAGATTTTAGCTTTTAGATTTTAGATACGAGCTAAAATTTAAAAGTGGCAGCAAAAAGTTTGACCGAAACTAAAAGATTCCAGTATGTTGTTCTTTGCCCGAAAGGGCAAAAAACCACTTCTAAAAAGAAGTAGGCTGGAAAAAAGCCCAATTTCAATCGTAATTATAACAACTGCGGGGTAACAGGAAATTCTCCTTCCCCCGCATTTTGCCAATTTCCCAAAAGGGATGTGTCGATCCAGGAGATCTTACAATGAATTCTTCTCCCAAACCCTCCTCCAAAACTCCCAATTCCGAGTCCCCCGAGCAGGGCCAATCAGCAGAACAGGCCGTTGCCACTTCTGCGCAAAAGGAAAATAACGAGCCCGAAACAACGACAATGCCAGAAACGCCGCCAGGGGCCAAGGAGTCTTCGACCGCTGATGAACCCAAGGAGCCGACTAAGGCCAATGGTATTTTAACTTTGGGCCGAGACCACCCCATCGCTCCCCCCAGCGAACCGAAGCAATATCGAGCTATTGGTTTGGTTCGAGGTCGCTACTCTCCGGAGCCGGAGCAGTTCACCCGGGGTACTCTACTAACTCCAGATGGTACGGAAATTGATGCCGTATTATTGGGCCGAGTAATGAGTTTGCTCAAAAACCATCTGGACTTACAAGAAGACCATCTATGGGTAGTCTATCCCCGCACCAGACAGCAAGATGATAGCTTGCACGTCCAAATTATGGGTGTCTGGGAACCGGAAACTCTCAAACAAAATGGGGCCGATGCTAAGGATAAGGATGCAGAAGAAATAGAAGGGGAGGATCAAGAAGCTACTGTTTCCCAAACTGCTGTTGAGGAAGAGTCCCAAGATGAATTGGAACCATTTCCAGAAATTCAAGCAGGATATTTTTCCGTTCGCGGCGAGGTGATTTATCAATCCCAAGAGGAAGAATATGCGGTTATCAAAATCAGACAAGCTCCTCGAAAAGGGGACGATAGACCGAGGTTTTTTAAGCTGAAACTTGAAGGAACTTTAGGCGATCGCCCTGTCAATCATTTTTGGGATTTACATCTTCAGCTTCAAGGTAGAAGCCTGGTCATCGAACGCGGTAACGATATTGGAAGTTTATTTGTTAAAAGTCGCCAACCTTTTAATAAAGGTAAGAAACGATTTACTAATCAAAGAAATGATTCTTACCGCAGTTATAACAAGGGTACGTCAGGGGAACAAACTGGCTCTTACCCTAAAGAAAAGCTCCCCAAACCAGTGAAGCGTCAGAAAAATTCCGAAGAAAATTAATAAATTATTCTCATCTTTTCAGAAACCCGGTGGGTGCATCTCAATTTTGAGGAAAACCTACAATTCAACGCTTTTTGCTAATTGCTAATTGCTAATTGCGAGCTTGCAGGGCTCTAGAACGCAATTAGCGATTAGCGATAAGCGATTAGCGATTAGCCATTTTCTATTTTTGCAAAGATTCGATGCTCCCAACCCGGTTTCTTTAATAAACCGGGTTTCTTGTCTTCTTAATAAACCGGGTTTCTTGTCTTCTTAATAAACCGGGTTTCTTGTCTTCTTAATAATACCTTCGCCAAAATAAAAATACCTGCAAGAAAATGGCTAACTCCCCCGCCAGAAACCGGGTTTTTTCAAAAAACCCGGTTTCTTAAATCTCGATGCTGGCGAAGGTATTACTTAAGAAACCGGGTTTCTTGTCTTCTTAAGAAACCGGGTTTCTTGTCTTCTTAA